>NZ_JBATVM010000180.1:0-8037 GCF_049671765.1 Psychrilyobacter sp. | reverse complement strand
TTTCTTTATTCGAACCTAATATTTAATATCTTTAGATTTTCTACTTCTCTCCTATTTTTCCCCATCTCATCTTTCCAATTTGGATCTGGTAATTCATAATTTTTTCCATAGATCTCTTTTAGATGATCTTCAGGATTTTTAGGTATCCACACTCTTCCCCCCATAAATTTTGATTCTTGTAAAATTATAGTTTTAAACCTATAAGAGATAATTTCATTCTTCTCTCCTACAGAAAATGACTCTATATAACCTTCTTCTCTTTTTTCATATATATATACTTCTATCTTTACTCCTTTATAATCATAGACTAAACCTCTTAACCCTAAAGTTTTTATAGTTAGAGTTTTTTCCCTTTTAAATCCTACTTCTTCCATATTAATTAAAAATTCAGATGTTATATCTTTTTTATACATACCAATATTTAGATTAATATCATCAGAAAGAAAATTATTTTCTCTAATTTTACCTAATAAAGTTCCAAATTCTAACCAATACTTTATATTAGTTTCCCTGGAAACTTTTGATAACAGATTAAATGCTTCTTTACCATTATTTACTAGAGAATTACTTTGTCTATCTCTTAATTTTTTATCTTTTCTTCTATGACTTTTCACTCTATTTTTCACGATTTTAATAGCTAAACTAAATATTAATTTAAATATTATATTTGTTAGAATAATAAGTACCGCAATTGCTGCTGCTGCTGCTATATCTCCTGAATCACTTTTATTTATCATTCCGATGGAAATTAATCTTGTTTTAGTTGTATATAAAAATACTACAGCTGATATAGTTATCATTGAATTAATAAAATAATATGAAAAACTTTCTAAAATTGCTCCTAAAGAAAGAGGAAATACTACTTTACTAATAACTTTATACTGAGGTATTCCCATTATTTCACCTATACTCTCATATTCACTATCTAACTTCTTTAATGCTGCTGTTATAGTTAAAAATGGATTAGCAAAAAAATGAATAATATTTGCAAATATTAAAATACCAAAAGTTCCATATAAAAAATTTAATGGATTAGAAGTACTATTAAAGAAATATATATATGCCAAACCTATAGTCAACCCAGGTACTGCATTGGGTAATATCGATAAAAAATACCCAATCTTTCTCATTACCAAAAATTGTTTTTCTCTCTCTAAAAAATAGGCTGTTATAAAACAAATACTTGTTCCAAATAATGCAGTTAAAAATGATACTAATATACTGTTTCCAAATATTTTCCAAATACTTTCTCCCATCAATGAAAAACTATATGACCTAAGCGATAACGACATATCATACGGCCAAGTTTTAACTAGAGATGCAAATAATATTACACCAAAAAATATCATAATAATTGACATCAGTGTATAGTTATAAACTGTATAAATAAAATCACGACCACTATTTTTTTTAATAGCATAGGATACTGCTCTGTTGTCTAATGCATTATTTTTCTTTTGAACAATCAAATCAATAATAAAAGCAATCAATGCTGGAACAATAAGTAATATTCCTATAGCTGAACCCATAGAAATATTTTGCTGTCCTATTACTTGTTTAAATATATCTGTAGCTAGTACATTATAGTTACCACCTATAACCTTTGGGGCTCCAAAATCTGTAAAACTAAGTGTAAAACTAGCAAAAAAACCTGTTATCAAAGTATATTTTATAGATGGAATAGTTATTGTTAAGAATTTTTTCAATTTGCTAACACCCATTAGCTCTGCTACTTCGTATAACCTATAGTCTGTTGAACTAAGTGATAATGAGAGCATTAAAAATAATATAGGAAATATATATATTATCTCTGCCATTACTATCCCCAATAATCCATATATAGGTAATTCTATTCCTAAGTATCTAGTAACCAATCCCTGTTTACCAAAAAGATATATTAGAGCTATACCATGGGTCATTGTAGGAGCAAATAATGGGATCAATGCTACTGCTCTTAAAATCATTTTTCCTTTTATTCCTGTTCTTGTGATTCCATAGGCATAAAATAATGCTAATATGATCACTATTACTGTAGTCATCATGGATACTAAAAAACTATGTTCCAACGAACTAGCACTAATTGGATTATTAAAATAATCTATAAAATTTTGAAAACCAATATAAAGTCCTTCTTTATTTTGAAAACCCTTTATAAATAAAGTTATCAAAGGCAAAATTAAAATCACTGTAAAAAATATAATTACCAAGGTGATAAAACTTATTTTAAATATTTTTTCTTTATTCATTCTTACACCTCTTTAGAATCTAATTTTATGTATAGTTTTTCTCCTAAAGATAACTTCAATTTTTTTTTCTCTTTTGACAATAGATCGAGTAACACTTCTTCTCCACCTATATCCAAAGATACTCTATAAAAAGCCCCTCTAAATTCAATCTGAATAATTTCCCCTTGAGTATATCCAACTTTCTCTTTTTCTGAATACAATAATTCCTCTGGACGAATTAAAATACTTTCACCTTTTGTATCATTAAAAAAATTTATTTTTCCAATAAAATCTGCTACAAACCTATTGGCAGGCTTTGTATAAATTTCCTCTGGTGTACCTATCTGCATTACTTCTCCACCATTAATAACTACAATTTTATCTGCCATTGTTAGAGCTTCTTCTTGATCATGAGTTACCATTATTGTCGTTATCCCCATATTTTTTTGAATATTCTTTATTTCTTTTCTTAAATTCTCCCTTACTTTAGCATCTAAAGCTGATAAAGGCTCATCTAATAATAAAATATTTGGTTCCAAAGCTATAGCACGAGCCAAAGAGATCCTCTGCTGTTGCCCCCCAGACATTTCATTTGGATATTTATCTGCCAAATGAATTAGATCTACCATTTCTAATATTTTATTTATTTTTTTTTTAATTTCATCTTTTTTGTATCTCTTTGCTTTTAAACCAAATTCAATATTTTTATATGCAGTCATATTAGGAAAAAGTGCATAAGATTGAAAAACCATACCCAGATTTCTCTTAGCAGGGGATAGTTTTGTTATTTCTTTATCATCTAAAATAACATTTCCATTATTTAATTCTTCTAATCCTGCAATTATTCTTAGTAAAGTAGTTTTCCCACATCCGCTAGGACCTAAGAAACAAACGAATTCCCCTCTATTAATAGACATAGAGATGCCTTTTAGCACCTCTACCTTTCCAAAGCTTTTCTCTATATTTTTTATCTCTAAATAATTGTTATTTTTTTCCATATCTATTTTCCCATTCTTTTAAAATCCTATCTCTATTTTTAGCGGCCCACTCTAAATCATTTTTTATCATTTGTCCCACCACATCTTTAGGGTATCCAAAAAGATTAGATTTGACAGTTTTATTAGTTACGAATCCTCTATGCTTCGTATACTCTTTCATCGCTTCTTTTGATATTGCCCATTTCACAAATTCTTTAGCTTCTGGTTTAATATTATCTTTTTTTATTAAAGCAACAATTTCTTCTTCCCATCCAGAACCATCTATAGGGAATATTGTTTTAATTGGAGCTCCATTTTTTTCTTGCGTTAAACTTTCGAATCCCATTCCAATACCTATAACAGTTTCTCCTTGTGCAGCCATTTTAGTAGGTGCACTTCCTGAGTGAACATACATATTCATATTTTCATTTAATTTATCCATATATGCCCAAGCTTTTTTCTCTCCCATCATTTGAATCCACGCTGAAACAGTTAAAAAACCTGTTCCTGAAGATGCAGGATTTGGCATTATCATTTGACCTTTATATGATGAATCTAATAAATCTTCATAAGATTTTGGCACTTCTAAATCTAATTTTTCTCCTTCAACTGTATTATAAGTAAATGCTGTCATCCACGCACTAACACCTACCCAAGTTGGTTTTATACTTTTGGTATCGTAAAATTTATTATCAATATTATTCACATCATAATCAAACCCTTCATACAAATCTGAATACTGTAATAACCCTGTTGCAGCTACTCCCCATAAGACATCTGCCTGTGGGTTTTCTTTTTCCGCTTCTACTTTTGCCGCTATTATACCGCTTGAATCTCTTATTAAATTTACTTTTATATCTGGATATATCTTATTAAATTCTACAATATAGTCTGATATATAATCTTCTTCAAAAGATGAGTATACTGTTATCTCTTTTTTCTCTTCCTTTGGTCCATCACATGCTGTAAAGCCTAGTATTAAAATTAACCCCATCAACATAATTAATTTTTTTTTCATATTATCTCTCTCCTTTTTTTAATAATTTTGGATATACACTTTCTATTACTTGATTTAGTTGATTCTCGTCATCTATTTCTGCCCAAATAACTCCCTCTACTCTTTCATAATTTATTTCTCTTACCTTACACAACCCTTCTAAACAATATTCATACCCTATTTTTTTATTACTTGATTTCTCAGAATATTCACACATCTCTTTATAAAGACCATTTGATATCTTGTTTATCCCTGTTAATTCTGCATATTTTCCATTAAAGTCTTCTCTATCATTACTCATTTTTCCTATTTTATCACCTATTAATTCATAGTAATAATCATCACCATAATATTTATCTTCTGATAATAAAACTGCATCTTTTTTTTCTGAATTGAGCAGTGTAACTATTCCTAATTTTTCATAGATTAAATCGCCTTCTATTAGTAAAACATCTTCTTTACCTACTAATTCTTTAGCAGTATAAAAACTCTTCATATTCCCTGTAGTGGCGAACTCTTCATTTTTTACAGTAATAATATTTGAATATTTATTTTTCAATCCTTCAAAAAAATGATCTAAGTGACCAGTTACCAATATTATTTTTTCAATCCCACAATCCGTTAATTTTTCAATTGATCTTTCAATTAAAGATATCCCATTTATTGGTAAAAATGGTTTAGGTATTTCATTGTTGGTAACACTTCTAAGTCTTGTACCTTTTCCTGCCACTAAAACAACCGCTGTTTTAATCATCTTCTCTCTCCCTTATTTTTTTATATAATTTTTTTGCTTCATTGTATTGCCTTTTATTATCTATCTCTCCCCAAAGTAAACTAGGAATGAGTAAACATTTTAATTTTTTCTCTCTTGAAACTCTTTCTAGAGCATATTCATAAAAATATAACGGGTTACTGTTTCTTTCTAACTCCTTCAACATATCCTTAAAAAAAAGATAAGAGATCTTAGATATTCCAACTAATTCTCCACTTATATTCCCTAAACTATACCTATCTTTAGAAATCCTGGTTAAATTAGTATTTTCTATATTCACATATACATTGTCGCTTCTATCAGATATTTCTGAAATTATAGTACTGTTATAGGAAGTATCGATCAAAAGAAATTTAAGGGCAACCTCTTGATATATTAAGTCTCCCTCAATTAATATAAAATCTTCTTTTATATAGTTTTTTATAAGAGATAATGAATATAATGTCCCAGTAGTCTTATATAGTTCATTTTTTATTATTATTAAATTGTATTTTTCTTTTAATTCTTCATATCGTTCAATTTCCTGTCCAACTATAACCACTATTTTTTTTACATTGTTTACTTTCAACAATTTTATATGTCTTTCTAATAGACTTTCTTTTTCTAGCATTAAAAAACTTCTAGGAAAGTTAAACTCTTTTTCCTCTCCCGCTGCCAAGATAACTGCTGTTTGAACTTTTCCAAAGGATTGGTATAGTTCTTTAGCTTTAGATGTCAGTATATATTCCTTCTCCCTATACGAAATTTCATTTACTTCTATTTCTTTTTCTAATATTCCTTTTTTTATTAAACTATTTATTGTTCCTACAGATATTTCTAAATCTTCTGCCATTTTTCGTTGAGAAGCAATCGGATTAGATAATAAATATTTATATAATTTTATTTTTTTCATTTTACCATCCTTTTAATGTTGAACAACTAATCATACTACTTTGAACGATCAGAGTAAAGAAAAAGCTTATGAATTAATTCATAAACTTAATCTTACTTTTTATTTTATTTGGTAATACTTTATTTAGTATCTCTATCAAATTTTTATCCTTTAATAAAATTAAAATTATCAAATATACTATCCCACAAAAAATCGGTATCATTACTATGTTATATATATAATATAGTTCAAAACTCTTTACTAATAATACTACCGGAATAAATAATAAAGAGATAAAGCCATATTTTAAGTTTCCAAAAGTAAATAATTCAATCTTGTAATCCAAATTTCTTTTAATATAGATCAGATTTAACCCAATTATTATTATCTCTGCTAACATCGTTGTGAATATTGCACTATAAGAAGTAAATTCCAACCCAAAAATATTATTTACTAACATTACTTTCATTATAAAATTTATAACTCCCGCAAAACCAATTATCATAATCATTTGTTTCTCTTTTCCATTAAGAAACATCACTTGACTTGACAATATACTTTCAATTCCAACAAATATCAACCTAATTCCAAATACCGCTACAGTAATATATGCGATAGCATAATTTAATCCCCCAAAGAAAATAGTAATTTCTCTACTCAGCAATACTATTCCTACACTCATTGGAAACATTAAAAAGCTCATATAGGAAATTATTTTATTTAATAACTTCAAATACGCCTCTTTATTTTTGCCTAAATAATAAGAAAGTCTAGGAATCGATACAGCTATTATAGACATTATAAACATTTGAATGATATTCAAGATTTTTTGTCCTATACCATAATATGCTGTTTCTTTAACATTTGAATAAAAACCTAAAGAAACCTTATCTAACTGAGTATATAGAATATTTACATTACTTATTATTAACATCATTCCTAAAGGTAGTAAATATTTTTTAAACTCCAAATTTTTAAAATTAAATTTAATATATTTTTTAATATATATAAAACTCCATAAGTTGTTAATTAAATTTGTTAAAACCAAAATAATAAAATAATTATAGATATCTTCTGGATTCTTAACAATTAAAAATATAAACCCTATACTAATAGTCTTTATTATTATGTTTTTTTTAGTAATAAATCTATAATCTTCAAAAGATTCATTTATCCAATCTATATAAAATATAAAACTAAATATAGTTATAGAGTTAATCCATAGAAAATTCTTTAACAATCCACTTGGAAATTTAAAGAATACAAATCCTAAATAAATTGATAATACCACTAGCACACTTATGACTGATATAGTAAACAATTCCGTAAACATTTTTTTTTTATTTTCTTCTTCATCCTGTACCCGACTGATCTCTCGTAACCCATAAGTATAAACTCCAAAACCTGCAAAGATTACAAAGTAATTTGTTATAGAATTAGAAAATTCTATTTGTCCCATGCTAGTAGGAGAGAATATACGATATACATATGGAATAACTAATATAGGAACTACGATTTTATAGAACATTAAAATTATTCGATACATAAAATTTTTAGCTAACGATTTTTCCATAATTAACCCTCATTTTTTATTTTTTATTTTCTTTGTCCAACTTTTTTTGGTAATGACAACTCTCATCTACATTAATATATTTAGCATGTAGCACCCTTCTCTCTTTTGGTGGAAATTCCATATAATTTTTACCATATATTGACTCCAAGTATTTATTTCTATTCCCTGGACATGGAAATAAATATCCCTCAAAATCTATTTTAGATAACGGTAATACATATCTTGTATCAACTTTATCTATAACATCTTCATTATTCGTTAAAAAAGTATTTTTATAATCTAATGTCTCGTCTAATCTATAAGATTTTAATATCTTTTCTGATATTTTATTAATTTTTAAAACATTTAAAACCATGACTCCTATTTTTTTCATTAAATTTCCATTACTTTTCTTTTTTATAAAACTAATTCTCTTCAATAATTTATAATACCTTGAAATTTTATTTGAATATACTATAACTTCAAATATATCCAGCATTATTCCTTGATGAAAATCTTCAGTATAACTTTCTAGCCTTCCTATATATCTGCTGCTTCTATCTCTTAATTTAAGGATTTTCTTATTATAATTTTTATCTGTCTCTGATGATTGTAAAAAAATATTATTTCCCTCTAATTCCAC
>NZ_JBATVM010000179.1:0-4686 GCF_049671765.1 Psychrilyobacter sp. | reverse complement strand
GTTGTCAAAGAATTCATTCCAGAGTACTTCCCTTTTTCTACTTTTTCTATATTAACCATTGTTTTTTCTATTAATCCACTTATCTCAGGAATTACAGATACCACTCCTATAGATCCTGTTATAGTTGATTTTGTAGCAAATATTTGCTTTGCACCGGAAGATATATAGTAACCTCCTGATGCTGCTACTCCTCCCATAGATACATAAACTGGTTTGGTTAATTTAGATATCTCATGATGAATTATTTCAGATACAAGAGCCGAACCACCTGGAGAGTTAACTCTTAGTACTATTCCTTTAATATTTTTATCTTCCTCTGCTTTTTTTAGTTCATTTTTTATACTTTTTATATCTATACTATTTTCATTTCCACGGCTTTCATTATAGATAATATCTCCAGAAGCATATATTAAAGCTATTTTTTCTGTTCTTTCAATATTTTTTATAGTGCTCAGATAATTCTCTAAAGATATCTTTTTTTCGATTCCATACTTTTTATCAAATTCACTTTGATAACTTAGACCATCTATAAGGCCTATTTTTTCAGCATATATAGGGTTTCCCATCACTAGTTCACCACTTAATATTGCTTTATTTATTGCTATTTTTTCTATATCTCGTCTTTTTGAGATCTCTTTTATTCTATCACTATATACTCTATCATATACTCTTTTAATGTCTTTTTTAAATTCTTTTGACATCTGACCTTTAGAATACTGTTCTCCATAGGCTTTGTAATCTCCTATATGTACCACATTAAATTTTATACCCACATAATCAGCTAATCCTTTAAAATAATTAAACTCTCTATAGTACCCACTCAAATCTATCATAGCCGATTGAATTGGTGGCATAACTATTTTTGTAGCATAGATTCCCAATCTATAATTTTGATTATTTATATTTCTAGTAAATGCATATATTTTTTTACCACTTTTTTTGAATTTATCCAATGCTTCACCAATTTCTTCGATATGGTTAGCCGAAAGTTCTACATAATCAATATCCATGTATATTCCATCTATATTAGGTTCCTTTGAAGCAGCCTTAATCCCTTCTAATACTTGGTATAATCTTAGAGGCTTTTCTAATTCAAGTAATCCTCCTCCTTCTTTTTCAACTATCCCTTTAGAAAAATCAAGTTCTAAATATGTATTTTTTTCAATTACAACTTCTTTTTTATATTCAGTTAAAGTCGCAGTTATTACTCCTGCTATAATGGCTAAAAATATTATTACCACCAAGGTTGCCTGTAATACTTGTTTAGAAAAAAACAAGATGACTTTCCCTATATATTTTAAAATTCTTTTCATTTTTCACCTCATAATTAATATTTATTATTTTACCTATAATTCAGTCTATCATAAAAAAATAGCTAAAGTGTACTTTTTTTACTTTTAATCTATTTTTTATATAAAATTTACAGATTAAAGTTATTTTATCACGGTTATATCTATTTTTTCTAAGATCAAATCTTTTTATCCCGCATATTTTTTACTCAATTCAAAACTTTATTAACTTTATTTAATTTTATTCTCAATTTTATAAACATTTTAGTCATAAAAAAACTAACAAAAAGATACCCATATTAAGTAAAGTACTTTTTATCGATAATTAGATATATTTTCGACCTTTAATTGTTCCTTTATAGATTGTTTCATCCTGTTTTCAAATTAAATTATTTGACTTTCTCTTTTATCTAAGTTATACTCCTAATACATTTCTAACACAAAACTAATATAACTAAACTAAAACTAAGGAGGAGCGCATGACTACATCAACTATTAAAAGAAAGAAAAAGGTTAGTTTCGTCGACAAATTTTTAAATATCATTGAAAAAGGTGGTAACGCATTACCCCATCCAGCAACACTATTCGGTATCTTAGCTCTTGTAATGGTAGCTATATCTGGAATAGGAGCAGCATTAGGTTGGTCAGTCGAATTTGAAGGAATAAATAGGAAAACAATGCAAATGGAAAATATGGTTATCCAAACTAAGTCTTTAATGAATACAGAGGGACTTAATTACATCTTCACAAATATCGTTACAAACTTCACTGGATTTGCTCCCCTTGGAACAGTTTTAGTCGCTATCATCGGTATTGGTGTATGTGAAAGGTCTGGATTAATGGCAATCTTATTAAAGAAAACAGCCCTTTCTACTCCAAAGCAGTTAGTTACTGTTATGGTAGTATTCTTAGGGATAATGTCAAACGTTGCATCTGATGCTGGTTATGTAGTATTACCACCATTAGCAGCATTAATATTTTTATCATTTGGTAGACATCCATTAGCAGGATTAGCAGCAGCATTTGCCGGTGTATCAGGAGGGTTCTCAGCTAACCTATTAATCGGTACAATCGATCCATTATTAGGTGGTATTTCTACAGAAGCTGCAAGACTTTTAGATCATACATATGAAGTTGCCCCTACTGCAAACTACTTCTTCATGTTTGTTTCTACATTCTTAATCTCTATCATCGGTTGGTTTGTTACGGAAAAAATTGTTGAACCTAGATTAGGAAAGTATGAAGGTGACGATACTTTAGAATTTGATGAAGTTACATCTGTAGAAAAAAAAGGTTTAAGAGCTGCTGGATTAGCAACTATAGCCTTAACACTTTGCTTAATTCCATTATACTTTATATTAGGTAAAAACTTCTTAGGACACGGGTTAGTTCCTATCATAGTATTATTCTTCGCTATACCAGGATTAGCTTATGGTATCTCTATAGGAGCTATAAAATCTGATAAAGATGTTATGGGAATGATCAGTAAATCTATGGCAACTATGTCTGGATATTTAGTATTAGTATTCTTCGCTGCACAATTTATTGCATTCTTTAACTACTCTAATTTAGGTACTATCTTAGCTGTTAAGGGAGCAAGTTTATTAGAAGCTACAGGAATGACTGGTGTACCTTTAATCATTGGATTCGTATTAGTCACTGGCCTATTAAACTTATTTATGGGATCTGCTTCAGCTAAATGGGCTATCTTGGCCCCAGTATTTATCCCCATGTTAATGAGAGTAGGATATACTCCTGAATTTACACAATTAGCATATAGAATTGGAGATTCAACTACAAATATTATCTCTCCATTAATGAGTTACTTTGCAATGATTATTGTATTCATGCAAAAATATGATAAAAAAGGATCTATGGGAACGCTGATCTCTATCATGTTACCGTTCTCAATGGCATTCTTAATTGGTTGGTCAATTTTGTTAATTGTATGGATGATGTTAGGATTACCTATTGGACCTGAAATTGGAATCTACATGTAATTAATAGTTATATAGTAAAAGACGAGATTAATTTCTCGTCTTTTTTATTCGTTACTTAATTAAGTTTATTTCTTCTTCTAATTGATCTAAGAGTTTATCTAAATCCCTAGTAACAGCTTCTATAGTTGCCCTCTTAGAAAGATCTACCCCTGCTTTTTTCAATTGATTCATGGGATTATCATTCCCACCAGATTTTAAAAGAGTAAGATATTTCGCTAGTGCCTCTTCTCTTTCTGCCTTACCATAACTCTCATTGGTTATTTTGTCATAAAATACAGATGATGAAGCAAAACAAGTAGCGTATTGATAGACATAATATGGTGAATTAAAGAAATGCGGTATCCTGGCCCATAAAACTTCCATTATCTTGTCTGTTTCTACCGAATCTCCATAATATTCTCTAAATAAGTCTGACATAATTTCACTGAGTACATCTGGTGTTACAGGTTTTCCGTCTTCTACTAATCTATGTGCCTGAAGCTCATAATCTGCCAAAAGAGATTGGAAATAAAATGTTCCAGTTATCCCTCTAATGGCTTGTTGTAATAACGCAATCTTTTCCTTGGGATCTTTAGTATTTTTCAACATATAATCCAGTAGTAACCTCTCATTAAATGTAGAAGCTACTTCAGCTACAAAAATAGTATAGCCATGAGTTACAAACGGTTGATTCTCACTCGATAGAAGAGTATGCATAGTATGCCCTAATTCATGGGCTAATGTAAATACATTGTCTAAAGTCTTATTATAATTCATGAGCATATATGGATGAACACCATACACTCCTACTGAGTATGCGCCACTTCTCTTACCTTTACTTTCATATACATCTATCCAACCATCACTTATTGCCGTTTTCATCTTAGCACTATAATCTTCCCCCAAAGGAGTTATAGAATCATATACATATTGTTTTGCATCATCATACTCATATTCTTTTTGAAAATCAACCAATGGAATAGAACCATCATAACTATGATAGTTTTCTAATCCCAGTATTTTTTTTCGAAGTTTAGCATATCTCTTTAAAGGTTCACTATTTTTTTTAGCAACCTCTATTAAGTTTTCGTATACCGAAGTAGGTATATTATTGCTTTCCAAAGCAGATTCTAGAGTAGAACTATAATTTCTTGTTTGAGCCACTGCAAAATCTCGTTGTAATGAACTCCTATATATTGCACCATAGGTATTTTTATAATCCTCAAAAGTTTTATAATGGGCATCAAAAGCTTTTTTCCTATCCCCTTGATCTAGATTAGTTGCCATGATTTTACTATAATTTCCATAGGTCATTGGTAATTTAGTTCCGTCTTTAAATTCCACCTCACCAAATTTAATATCTGTCGTTGATAACTCCGAATATATACTTTTTGGAGCTCCCTGGTATTGGCCTTAGT
>NZ_JBATVM010000178.1:0-2827 GCF_049671765.1 Psychrilyobacter sp. | reverse complement strand
TATGAACTAGATGCCATTGCAGCAGTAGTATTAGGTGGGACTTCACTTTCTGGAGGAGTGGGAAGTATATCAGGAACTATAACAGGAGCACTCATCATAGGAGTATTAGGAAATGCATTGAATTTATTAGATGTGTCTTCGTATTATCAGATGATGATAAAGGCGTTAGTTATATTAGCAGCAGTTTTAATTGATAGAAAAACACATAAATAAAAAGGGGGCTAAAAAATGAAAAGAACATTGAAATTGTTAGTTGTAGGACTTTGTATTGGGATGATGTCAACGGTAGCTTTTGCCAAAGGGAAGGTAGGATTAGTGGTATCTACTTTAAATAATCCTTTCTTTGTAGATCTAAAAGAGGGAGCACAGGATGAAGCTAAAAAACTAGATATGGAACTTATAGTTTTAGATTCTCAAAATGACCCAGCTAAAGAATTATCAAATGTAGAAGATCTAATTGTAAGAGGAGTAGATGTAATATTAATCAATCCTACAGATTCAGATGCAGTATATAGAGCTGTAAGAAGTGCTAACAGATCAAAAGTACCAGTAGTAACTTTAGATAGAGGCGCAAACAGGGGAGATGTAGTTACTCATATTGCATCGGATAATACAGCAGGAGGAAGAATGGCTGGGGAATTTATCTTAGAAAAGTTAGGAAAAAATGCTAAAATAGTTGAATTAGAAGGAATTCCAGGAACAACTGCCGCAAGAGATAGAGGAAAAGGATTTAACGAAATAGCTAAAGGAAACTTAGATGTAGTAGGTAGGCAAGCTGCGGATTTTGATAGAACTAAAGGACTTAATGTAATGGAAAATATGATTCAAGCTCAACCAAAAATAGATGGTGTATTTGCTCATAATGATGAGATGGCATTAGGAGCATTAAGAGCTATAGGAAACAACAAAAATATCTTAGTGGTAGGATTTGATGCTACTGATGATGCTATAAAATCAGTGAAAAAAGGTGAGATGGCAGCGACTGTAGCTCAACAGCCTAAGATGATTGGATCTCAAGGTGTAGAAACAGCAAACAAGATAATCAAAGGAGAAAAAACTCCTAAGTTTATACCTGTAAAATTACAATTAATAACAAAATAGTAAAATTATATTAGAATGGGGAGGAAGAAATTTCTTCCCATTTGATTTATAAAATATTAGATTGAATAAAGCAAGTAATTTGGCTTTAAATTAGATAAAAAATTAAGTAGAAATCTTTAGATTGATGTAGAGTTAATTACGTTAATTTGAAGTTTTTTTAAAAAAATAGTTAAACAGAAAGGATTATAGTGGAATAATGATTAAAAATAAAAAAGTTTAAGAAAAAAATTAATTTAGTGTTAGATGCTTTGAAAAAAGAAATTCAAAACATAGACACTAGACTTTAAAGTAAGATTTTTTCAGGATTATAAATTCGATATTAAAATAAGATTTTGAAATATTGATTGAACTCTATTAAACTTCCATAATAAAACTATTTTTTTATAATAAGTTCTAGGTATTTTTCTACTAATTCAAATTCCTCTTCTGAAAATTTTCTCATATAATTAACCATTTTTTCCATTTTTAGTTCTTTTTTTGTTGTTTTGCGGTTGTCATTTAAAAGATCATTTTGAATATCACTGATGTCTTGATTTGTGTATCCGATAATTTTAAAAAGTGTAAGGTGATCTATTTTTAGTTCTTCTGCTATTTTTTTTAATAGCAAAGGATTAGCTTTAGAGTGCTTTCCAGATTCTAAATTTGATAAGTAAGCATTACTGATACCAATTCTAGTTGCCATCTCTCTCAAACCTATATTTTTATTGATTCGATGAGAACGAATATAATTTCCTAACGCGATTAAAGAATTGTGATCTATTTTTAAGTATCCAGACATAAAGCAGCTCCTACAAGTGAATTAAATTATCTAAATTTTATCATGAAAAAAATAAAAAAACAATATTTAAATTATTTAGCCTAACAAAATAAAGGGTTTTATGAACTGTTACGATTTTTTTTGTTTCATTTCTTGACTATTCGTTCTGTATATAGTATATTTAAATTGTAAACAGTGTTAACAAATTGCTAACAGAATATGTTTTGTGTTAATTTAGGAGGAAAAAATATGAATGTCAATGAAATTACAAAAGAAAAGTGGTTGATGGATAACTTTCCTGAATGGGGAACTTGGCTTAATGAAGAAATAGAAGAAGAAGTAGTAACTCCGGGAACATTTGCTATGTGGTGGTTAGGATGTACAGGACTTTGGGTAAAATCAGAGGGGAATGCAAATATTTGTATAGATTTTTGGGTAAAAAGTGGTAAAAGAAGTAAAAAAAATAAATTAATGAAAGAACAACATCAACATCAAAGAATGATAGGGTGTGTAGCATTGCAACCAAATCTTAGAAATTCACCATGTGTGTTAGATCCTTGGGGAATAAAAGAATTAGATGTAGTGTTAGCAACTCATGATCATGGAGATCATATCTGTTACTATACAGCAGCAGCAGTTTTACAAAACTGTGATGAATCAGTTAAATTTGTTGGACCAGAAGCATGTACAGATCTATGGAAAAGTTGGGGTGTACCTGCTGAAAGATGCATAACTGTAAAACCTGGAGATACAGTTAAAGTAAAAGATACTGAAATTATAGCTTTAGATTCATTTGATAGAACAGAATTAGTTACAGCACCAAAAGGGATGATATTAAAAGATAGCCCAGTAAGAGATATGGATAAGTTAGCAGTTAATTATTTAATAAAAACACCTGGTGGAAGTGTTTATCATAGTGGAGATTCTCATTACTCAAACTATTTTGCTAAACATGGTAATGATCATAAA
>NZ_JBATVM010000177.1:0-21317 GCF_049671765.1 Psychrilyobacter sp. | reverse complement strand
TGGAGTCTGTGCACATATCTGCCCTACAGAATCATATTGTAAAAAAGGCTGTAGCAGATCAGGTATTGATAAACCTGTTGAAATAGGTAAAATTCAAAGATTCTTAACCGAATACGAAAGAAAACTTGATCTTAATTTTGTTAAAAAAACTCCTTTAACAAAAGAAAAAGTAGCTATCATAGGTTCTGGTCCTGCTGGATTAACTGCTGCATCAGAACTTGCAAAAGAAGGATACAAAGCAACTATATTTGAAAAATCTGAAAAACTTGGTGGATGGTTAAGATATGGAATTCCTGAATATAGATTGGGAGAAGAAATTTTAGACCATGAAATCAATTTCATAAAAGAACAAGGTGTAGAATTTATTCTTAATTCTGAATTTGGTAAAGATATAACTTTAGAATCCCTTGAAAAAGAAGGATTTAAGAGCATATTATTTGCTACAGGAAATAACACTGGAAGAACTTTACCTATTTTCGAAGAAAAAGCAAATGTAGAGATTGCTGTTGAATTTTTAGCAAGAATTAAAAAACAACAAAAAAATAATATTGGAAAAAATGTTGTAGTTGTCGGTGGAGGAGACGTTGCCCTTGATGCTGCTTGTTCTGCAAAATTATTAGGAGCTGAAACTGTAAAAGTAGTAGCTCTAGAAACTCTAGACAAACTTCCTGCAAGTGAAGAAGAGTTGAGAATTGCAAAGGAATTGAATATTCAAATTATTGGTGGATTTATACCTGAATTGGTAGAAACAGATAAAATTATATTCAAAGGTACAGATAGTAAAGATAAAATAGAAACTTATTGTGATAAAATAATTGTTGCTATTGGTCAACTAAGTAATCTTGATTCAAGTGTAAGATCTAAAAAAGAATCTAATATTTTCTTTGCAGGAGATATTGCCAAAGGAGATAAAACTGTTGTTTGGGCAATAAAAAGTGGTAAAGAAAACGCAAAAAGCATAATTGAATTTTTAGGAGGTGCAGAATAATGTTAAAAAAAGACTTATCAATAGAATTTATGGGCGTAAAATTTGAAAATCCATTTCTTCTTTCTTCTTCTCCAGTAGGAAACTGTTATGAAATGTGTTCAAAAGCTTTAGAAAGTGGTTGGGGAGGTATAGTTTTTAAGACTATAGGGTTTTTTATAGCGAACGAAGTTTCTCCAAGATTTGCTGAACTACAAAAAGAAAGAACCCCTTTTGTTGGGTTCAAAAATATGGAACAAATAGCTGAACATTCTTTGGAAGAAAACTTAGCTGCAATAAAAAAATTAAAAGAAGATTACCCTAATAAAGTTCTTATTGCATCTATCATGGGTCAAAATGAAAAAGAATGGGAAGACCTTGCACGTCTAGTTACCGAAGTAGGTGCAGATATGATTGAATGTAATTTCTCTTGTCCACAAATGACAAGCCATGCAATGGGTTCTGACGTTGGTCAAAATCCTGAATTAGTTAAAAAATACTGCCAAGCAGTAAGAAGAGGAAGTAATTTACCATTTCTTGCAAAAATGACTCCAAACATAGGTAATATGGTAGAACCTGCATATGCTTCTATGCAAGGCGGAGCTACAGGAATTGCTACTATTAATACAGTTAAATCAATTGTTGGAGTAGATCTTGAAAAACAAATAGGATTACCGATTGTAAATGGTAAATCATCTGTTTCTGGATATTCTGGAAAGGCTGTAAAACCTATAGCTCTTAGATTTATACATGAATTAAAAACAAATGAAAAAACTAAAGATGCTCCTATAAGTGGT
Organism: Psychrilyobacter sp.; assembly: GCF_049671765.1. NCBI lineage: Bacteria > Fusobacteriati > Fusobacteriota > Fusobacteriia > Fusobacteriales > Fusobacteriaceae > Psychrilyobacter > Psychrilyobacter sp. The sequence continues at coordinate 19,556 of NZ_JBATVM010000177.1, read as the reverse complement.
ATAGGTGGTATAGAAACTTGGGAAGACGCCTTAGAATTTATCCTTCTAGGATGTGAAACTCTACAAGTAACTACAGCAATTATGCAATATGGTTATAGAATAGTAGAAGATTTAATAAGTGGTCTTTCTCATTATATGGAAGAAAAAAACATAGATAAACTAGAAGATTTAGTAGGAAAAGCAATTGATAATATTATCCCTGCTGAAGATCTTGATAGAGGATATATTGTTTATCCTGAAATAAACAAAGATGAATGTATAAAATGTGGAAGATGTTATATTTCATGTTACGATGGTGGACATCAAGCTATTTCTTGGGACAAAGAAAACAGAGAAGTTTCCGTTGATAAAGATAAATGTGTAGGATGTCATTTATGTTCATTAGTATGTCCTGTTAAATGTATTAGTAAAGGCGAAATAAAATTCAAAAATAAAAATGAAAATAGAGAAATTAGCCTTTAATATTTTGAAAATAAGGAGTGAACAATGAAAAAATTATTTTCCTTATCTTTAACTACAGGTATATTGTGTGGGGTTTGGATATTAATTGGTAATGCTCTAAACATCCCTACTTGGATTGGTTTTGCAGGTTGTACAGCTTTTTTTGCTGCAGGAGGATGTAGTGATAATGGTCTTCTAAAAGCATTATTTTCTACTCTTAGTGGTGTACTATGGGCTGTTGTCATCTTTCAATTTTCCAATTACTTTCCTAGTGAATACTCAAGTGCTACCCTTACTGCAATTGTTACCTTCTTTATGTGCATTCAAGGAGGAATTAAGTTATTTGCATTTATTCCTGGTACTTTTATTGGTAGTTTTTCAACATTTGCTGCTGGTGGACGCTGGGAGCAGGTTATACCTGGTTTAATCTTAGGAGTGGCTCTAGGATTCTTATGTGATTATAGTGGTACAAAACTTGCTTCTGTTGTAACAATTAAATCAGATTCTAAGAGTTCTATTCACTAATATATTTTAAGCACTAATTTTAAATAATCCATCTATAAATTTACATTCTAAAAGAGCATTTTGATCTAATCCATCGATTTGCTCTTATCTTATTTATAGTTTCCTATATCTGAAATAATGGTTTTATCTCCTAATTTTTAGACTCAATCCCATATTTTTTTATAATATCAAGATTCTTCTTAACTATCTATAATATTAGGCTAAAAGGCTCAGCGAAATTACTTAGCGTTGTGAGTCTACATTTTTTCCAAGCTCTTACTTTTCAACCATCAAAACAAGGTCTATGAAATTTAATCTTATAAAGATTTAAATTCCTTAAAAAATTGTCGTGTTTCTTCAAAATCATTATAATTTTCAAATAATTTTAATTTTTTCCCCAATTCCAACGCAAAGTCTACATATCCGTTTGCCTTTGCCGTAACAATATGACCAGAAGAGACAGTGTTTTGATCTTTATATGTCGATGTTACATATTTTGAAAATTCCTCTTGCGGAATAGATGTAGTAAACTCTTGTTCTTTCAAGACTCCCATCTCAGCAAAAACCAACACGCCAGAACAGATGGCCCCTAGAATCTTCTTCTTTTTATTCATAGTAGAAACTAAACTTTTCAAAGCTTGGTTATTGATAATATTTTCTTCATTTCCACCAGGAATAATTAAACAATCTAATGATTCAATTGGTTTTTCTGAGATTACTTCATCTGGCTGGATTATCATTCCTTCTTCAGATCTAACCCCTCCAATAGTTGGAGCTAAAGTAACTACCTCAAACTTCGTATTTAATAGATAAGATACAATTGCAACTTCAAAATGTACAAATCCATTAAAAATAATGATACCAATTTTCATATTCTTCCCCCTATTTTAGTATTTAAGTCTATTTTATAGTATCGGGGTAATTATAGTCAATAATTAAAATTGTTAATTTTTTTCTACTTCTTCTAATGTTGGTTTTAAAAATTTATTTATAAGATCATAGTTCCAATTATAGGCGTAGTAATTAAGATAAAGAAATATGAGGTTTATTCTAAATTAGTGGAAAAATAGGGTGAGGAGGTAGCAGGACCTGTCGTCTATGGGGACTTAATTTAATAAAGATTAAATAGAAGTAGCAGAATTTATGAATTTTCCAAAGGAAAATAGATTAATTGGTATATATTACTTATGTAAACATAAATTGAGGTTATGAATATAGAATCTACAGCAAATCTAATAAAAAAAATCTAGTATTATAGAAGTAATTATATTACAATTATATGTAACTTTAAAATAATATATAGCTTATTAGGAGATATCAACATGAAGAAAAGAAAAAAAAATAGAATAGAATTGATACTAATTTCAATTTTATTTATACTAAGCTCAACTTTAATTTACTATCAAGTCTATGATAGTTATCAAGATGAAGAAATAAAAAAAGAAAAAGAAGCTGAAGAATATAAAATTAATTCTTATAATAAGATATTGGATATGTTTTTTTTAAAATCTTATATGTCAAGAAAATATGATTTAAATGGAAATATAAGAAGATTTTCTTTAGAAAAAATAAATAATCCTTTGATAAATTATAAACTTCAAAATCAATTAAAAGAGGATTATAATTTTTTAGGTAGAAGCAATAGTGAGTTTTTTATAATAAATACTAAAAGAGGATTAGTTATCGAGACCAATGAGTTAAATACTGTAGATAATTTTTCTAAAGAACACGGTTTAAAAAAAATAGATAGAAATCAACTTTATAAAATAAATGAAAACTATTTATTTATAAACAAAAGTAATATTGATGGGATATATTATGCATTGATAATAAATAAAGAGTCCTTTAAAATCAAAATAAATGGTAATATTTATGGGAAATGGTATTTGTTACACAACGGTAAAGTTATAAACGGTGACGGAACTTCAATTGAAAAAATATATAAAGGAACTCGAAGATTTAACCCTTTGAGAAAGAATATAGAAATTTATTACGTTGAGCAGGAGAAAGAAAACTTTGTATACAGTATTAATTTTTTAAAAGATGTAATTTTTTATTTATTAATAAATCTTATATTCATAGTGATTATAGTAAAACTTCTACTTAAAATAGTATATCAACCCATAAAATTATTGATTTCTAAAATTGATTATGAAAAACCAGCCAAAGAAGATGAATTACAATCTATAGAAAATATATATGATAAACTAAAAACAGAAAATGATTTATTAAAAAATACAAGTAGAAGAACAAAAGAAATTACTCAAGGGAAAGAGTTAGTCGATTATATAAAAGGAACTTTAGATTTCAAACATTTAACTCATCCTTTCAAGGGGAACAAAAAAAAATACAAGATGTTAGTTGGGATAGTAGAAATAAATGACTATTCCGATGATAAAGTTGTATCTTTCAAACAAGAAATTTCAAAAATTATACTTGAGAAATATGAGGGTGTTTTCGAATTAGTAGATCGTGGTGAAATTTTATTATTAATGGAAAAAAAATATTATAACATTGAAAAGTTAAAAAAGGATTTATATAATCTAGATGAAAAATATGATATGAATATTAGAGGGTTTATAAGTGATAAAGAATTTTTTCCCAAAGAATTATATAATAAATATATTTGTTTTAAAAATTTTTTAGACTACAAATTCATATTGAGAGAGAAAAAAATAATAACAGAAAGCGATATAGACGGTATAAGTATTAGAAATTATTACTACCCAATAGAGGCAGAAAAAAAATTGATTAATTTTATTTTAGATAAAAACGTTGATCAAATTAGGTACTTATATAAAGAATTACTAGATGAAAATTTTGTTCATAGAAAAATTAGTAGTTTTAAATTTGAAAGGTTAAAAGTGTTAATTACCAGTACTATTAGAAGAATTCATGAAGAACTACCAAGGAACCAAAGAATTGAAGAAAAGTATTTGAAAGATGTAATAAATTCAAAAGGTAGAGAGGAATTATTTTTAAATATAAGTAAGATGATCAATATATTATTAGAGAGTATCCCTGAACCAAAGAAAAAAGAAGTAGACAAACTCGTAGAAAAAATAGACTATTTTATCCTTAAAAATTATTCAAAAGAAATATCATTACTTGATTTTGCAGAATATATGGGAATAACTTTACAATACGCGAGCAATTTATATAAAAAGATAAAAGGAGAAACGTTTAATAAATCTCTCAGGGAGTATAGAATAGAAAAGTCTATAGAATTATATACTCAGAATAAAACTTTAAAAATAAAAGAGATTAGTATCATGGTGGGTTATTCAAACACTATAACTTTTATAAATAATTTTAAAAGAGTAAAAAATATGCCACCTAAAAAATACTTCACGTCAATTTTATAGATACAGCATCTAGAAAAAATAGTTTATTTTAATGCTTAAAAATTATATATATATAGTGATTTAAATTAAAAAGATAATAAAATCAAAGGTAGAAGAGGTAACTAACGTCGTTATCTCTTTTTTTTTATATACAATATTAAAGTGTAAATTACAGCTATATTATTTGAAATGCATCTTAAGTATACTTATTGTATAGAAACGGTTAATAAAATCGTGTAATAAACCAGGAGGAAAAATGAACGTAGATATTGGAGTAATAATAGTATATTTTGGATTTTTGTTGGCAATAGGGTATTTTTTTAAGAAATTTGCATCAAACTCAACAAGTGATTATTTTTCAGGCGGAGGAAAGATGTTGTGGTGGATGGTAGGATCAACAGCATTTATGACACAATTTAGTGCTTGGACATTTACAGGAGCAGCAGGAAAAGCATTTACAGATGGTTGGACAATAACCATTCTATTCTTTGCAAATGCATTTGGATATTTAATGAATTATTTATTCTTTGCGGAAAAGTTTAGACAGTTAAGAGTGGTAACGCCTATGGAAGCTATTAGAATGAGATTTGGGAAAGTAAATGAGCAAGTATTTACATGGGTAAATATCATACCTAGTGTATTAAGTGCAGCAATATGGTTAAATGGTTTAGCAATATTTGTAGCGGCAGTATTTAATGTACCGATGTCATATACAATAATAGTAACAGGTGGAGTAGTAGTATTGATGTCATTAACAGGAGGAGCTTGGGCAGTAATAGCTTCAGATTTCATGCAAATGGTTACAATTATGGCAGTTACTATAGTATCTACAATAGTAGCGATAGTAAAAGGTGGTGGAGTAACTAAGTTACTTAGTGTAGGATTACCTGAACATCCAATCGTTGGAACAGGAGTTAATCACTTTTCACTATTCGTAGTATGGGTAATATTTATATTTGCGAAACAATTCTTTGGAACAAACAGTATAATTGGAGGAGCGTATAGATATTTCGCAGCAAAAGATTCAAAGAATGCAAAGAAGGCAGCAGGATTAGCATGTATATTAATGGCACTAGGTCCATTAGTATGGTTCTTCCCTGCATGGTACGTGGCTGGGTACTATCCAGATACAGCAACATGGGGATTAGACAACTTAGGTGGAAAAATAAAAGACGCAGCTTACTTAGTATTTGTAAGAAAAGAAATGCCACTAGGAATGGTTGGGTTGATGATGGCAGCAATATTTTCAGCAACAATGTCATCTATGGATTCAGCATTAAATAGAAATGCAGGAATTGTAGTTAAAAATTTCTACTTATCAGTATTAAAACCAAAAGCAAAAGATGCAGAATTATTAAAAATAGGAAGATACTTAACACTATTTTTCGGGATATTAATTATATCGGTAGCGTTAATTTTAGCTTCATTAAAAGAATTAAGTTTATTTAATGCAACAATGTATATTGGATCATTGATTGCATTCCCAATGTTAGTACCATCATTATTAGGATTTTTTATCAAGAAAACTCCTGATTGGGCACCTTGGGCAACTATAATTGTAGGAATAATAGTATCTTATCTAGCAGGATTTGTATTAACACCTACAGTAGTTCAACATATATTAAACTTAGATGTACCGTTTTCAGGAAGAGAAAGTGGTGATTTAAAAGTAGTGCTAGGAATAATAGGACACATCTTTATAACCGGTGGATTCTTCTTATCAACACAACTATTTTATAAAGGGCATAAGAATTCAGAAAGAGAAGCAGAGGTCAATAAATTCTTTGGTAATTTAAACAAAGAAGTTATTTCTTGTGATGTAGAATCTGCAGAATGTGATGGAGACCAAAGAACTATATTAGGTAAATTAATAATGGTGTTTTCGTGTGGAATATTATTATTAACACTAGTTCCAAATCCATTTTGGGGAAGGCTTGTATTTGTAGCAATAGCAGCAATAGTTTTCACAGTTGGTTTTGGATTGAATAAAGCAGCAAATTCATGTAAGGAAAAAATTAAAAAAGTAACGGTATAAATAAAAAGTTAAAAAGTTAAAAGTTAAAAAAGGGGGGGAAGGATGCAAAAGAATAAAAAAGAGTTGATATTAGCGCAAATTAAAAAAGACTGGATTTTATATCTGTTGTTGGTACCTATGGTAGTTTGGTATTTAGTATTTTTATATAAGCCAATGTATGGAGTGCAAATAGCATTTAAAAAATTCTCGTTATTTAGGGGAATATCAGGAAGTGAGTGGGTAGGATTAGCAAACTTTAAAGAATTTATACATAGCCCTTATTTTTTTAGAAATATAAAAAATACATTTTTAATAAGTTTGTATAGTTTAGTAATAGGATTTCCAATCCCAATAATACTAGCACTAATGTTTAATGAGGTTAGAAATGTCACTTTTAAAAAGACTGTACAAACACTGACGTATTTACCACATTTTATTTCAGTAGTAGTGGTTGCAGGAATAGTAACAAATTTTTTAGCTCCTACAAGTGGAATAGTAAATATCATATTAGACAAATTTGGATTTGATAAAATATATTTTTTAACTCAACCAGAGTGGTTTAGAACAATATTTATAGGGTCGAGTATTTGGAAGGAAGCAGGGTTTGGATCGATAGTGTATTTAGCGGCTTTAGCAGGAATTAATCCTGTATTATACGAAGCTGCAAGAATAGACGGTGCAAGTAGAATACAACAAATTTTTTATGTGACTCTTCCAGGAATATTACCAACAATCGTAATTATGTTTGTTATAAGAATCGGGAAATTATTAGACGTTGGATATGAAAAAGTGATTTTATTATATCAACCATCTACATATCAAACTGCCGATGTACTAAGTTCATATATCTACAGAGCAGGAATACAAGAAGCAAGATATGACTTAGCCACAGCGGTTGGATTATTCAATGCAGTAATTGCATTTATCCTAGTATATGTAGCAAATAGAACGAGTAAAAAATTAACAGAAACATCATTGTGGTAAGAAGTAATTAAAAGGAGGGAAAAGAATGAATGCATATAGTAAGAAAGATAAAATCTATGGATATGTAAATGTCGTATTATTAGGAATATTTGCATTAATGACGTTATATCCATTTATATATGTACTAGCTTCATCAATGAGTTCGGGGGCCGCAGTGTCATCAGGACAGGTAATGTTTTTTCCAAAAGAAATAAATTTTAGTGCTTATAAGCAAGTTTTAGTAGATAAAGAATTATGGATTTCATATGGAAACACATTCTTTTATACAATTGTAGGAACATTAACTAGCTTAGCAATCACAATAACTGGAGCTTATGCGTTATCTAAAAAGAGATTATACGGTAGAAAATATTTAAATATGCTAGTAGCATTTACAATGTGGTTTAATGCAGGGATGATTCCTTTTTATCTAAACTTAAGAGATTTAGATCTTTTAAATTCTAGATTTGGAATAATCATTGCATTTGCATGTAATGCTTTCAATATCATATTATTGAGAAACTATTTTGAAAGTGTCCCTGCATCATTAGAAGAAGCTGCAAGAATAGATGGAGCAAACGAATTTCAAATATTAAAGAATGTTTACATTCCTTTATCAAAACCAGCAATCATAACTGTTGGATTATTCTATGCGATTGCTAGATGGAATGGTTATTTCTGGTCAATGATCTTACTCAAAGATGCATCAAAGATACCTTTACAAGTTTATTTAAAGAAAATGATTGTAGAAATGAGTTTAGGAGATGATGCCATGCAAATTGCTATGAGCGCCAAGCATTCACCTGAAACTCTAGTTTATACAATCATTGTAGTAGCAATTATACCAGTCGTAATTATTTATCCATTCATACAAAAGTATTTTAACAAAGGTATCTTAGTTGGTGGAGTAAAAGAATAATAGTAAAATTTGAGAGTTGTGAAAAACTAGAAACATAAAAAATAAAAATAAACAAATAGGAAGTGAAGATAATTGAGTAGAAAATATTTATTTATAGAGCAAAATATAGAAGAATTAAGAGAGAAAATAAAAAATACTGACAATGGATATTTTAAGAGATTATATGAGCAATGTAGACTATATTCAGCTACTCAATTAACTGAGGAGCATCCAAAAGGAAGTTCTACGTTTATGGGGATGGCAGCACCTAACTTAGCACTTGCTTATTTATTAACAAAGCAAGATCACTACTTACAAGAAGCCAAAAGATGGATATTAACTGGATGTAAATATCCTCATTGGGGACATGCTCATTTAGTTGATGTTGATCTAAGTGCATCTTGGCTAATGTTTGGTTATTCAGTAGCTTATGACTGGATTAAAGATGAATTATCAGAAGAAGAAAGAACTTTAATAAAAGATAAATTGATATTACAAGGTGAAAGAATGTATGACTTTGCTGTGAAAACAAAAGGAGCAGGTTGGAGTACAGCTTTTTGGCAAAATCATAACTGGATCAATTTAACTGGTCAAGCAGCTGCAGGTTATGCTTTAGGCGATGACTATGCTAAGTCAAAAATTTGGATTGATTATGCAAAAGCAAATTTTGAAATTGTATATGATGTAATGGCTAACGATGGAAGTGACTATGAAGGAGTAGTTTACTGGAGATACGGAGCTATGTGGTTATTAATGTATGCTCACTTATTAAAAGAAAGAGAAGGATTTAACTACTTCGAGCACAATGATTTTTTAAAGAATACATTCTATTATAGATTATATCAATCAGCACCAAACTTAGAAGAAATAATCAACTATGGTGATTGTCATGATAGAAGAAGTGGGCACTCAGCAGCGATGTATTATAAATTTGCAGCAGAATATAACAATGGACATGCACAAAAATTAGCAAATAAAGTAAGAGATGAATTCTTATTTAGAGAGCATTATGAATCAGGTGTAAAACCCGGGATACTTCCAGAAGCATGGCTTGAGTTAATCTGGTCAGACTTAAATGTGAAAGAAGAAAAGTTTGAGACTTTACCTCTTACAAAACATTGGGATGATTTAGGTCTAGTAGTAATGAGATCAAGTTGGAAAAAAGACGCAATTCATTTTTCAATTAAAAGCGGAACTCCAGGCGGAAAGAAACAATGGAAAAGATCGTGGGAAATGGACAGAGAATTAGGATGGAAAACAAGAGGGCTTAGTCATCAGCATCCTGACAACAACAGTTTTATATTGAACGCATTTGATGCATTCTTAGCAGTAGATGAGGGATATAACAGAACAGTGACAGCAGATGAGCACAATATCGTAGTCGTAGATGGAAAAGGATATGAACATGAAGGCGGAAACAACATTTGGAAGGATACTCCAGAAAAAACAATAGCAACTATGGATTTTACATCTGAAAATGGAATTACATTTGCAAGTGGAGAAGCTTCCAAGATGTATGCAAAAGAATTAGAGCTCACAGAGTATAGGAGAAACATAATCTATACAGAAAATGGGCACTTCTATATGATAGATGATTTAAATTCAACAAAAGAGCATACCTATAGCTGGTTAATGAACTCTGATACAGTATTTGCAACTGTAGGAGAGAACAGACATTTAATAGAAAATGGTCCAGCAAAATTAGAGGTAGTGACGTTGTACCCTGAAAATAAAGAAGTAACTTCAAAAGAAACAAATGTAAGAGCTATTATGACAACACAGGAGCCAGATAAATTTAGAGAAACAAAAATGAAAACTATGGTGATTGAAAATACAGAAAAATCAAAGCAAATGAACTTCTTTAACATATTAAAGCCACAAAGAACATTTGGAGAAGAAGAGTTTAAAGTAACTAAATTAAATTCTGAAGAAGCCTTTGGTTCAGTAGTAGAAACTGAAGGTTGCAAAGAAACATTTATTTATAGTGTTTCTAATAGAAAAATGGAAATAGCTGGAATAAAAACCGATGCAAAATGGGCAATCATAGTAGAAAAAGATAATAAGATAGAGAAAATAGGAATTCATAAAGGTTCATACTTAACTTTTAATGGGAAAGTATTGGTAGAAAAAAATACAGAAGAAAACTTATTTATCGAGAATATAGAATAGGGGTTATGAATATGAAATATAGCAATATAGAAAATTTACAAACTAGTAAAGGGAAAAATAGATATCAAGATATGTTAAAACAAATGTCGTCTGAAGTTGAAGAGTTTTCTAATAATTTCAGTGATGATTATAATAAAATGAGTGAATGGGGACACATGTATTTTTGTGAAGAAGATGGTGCAATCCTTGATTTCGATTTAAATAAACCTCATTCTCATGTCTGCACAGTGTGTGGAACAGAATACAAAAGTAAACAGCTAGATAACGTATGGGTTTATTTCTATAGAGGTAAAGCTATACAAAACGCATTAAACTCAGCAGTAGTTTATAAAGCTACAGGAGAGAAAAAATATTTAGAGATTGTTAAGAAAATTATTGGTTATTATGCAGAAAATTATACTAACTTTGCAATCCATTCAAAAGATGCGGCAATAGAGATAACAACGACAGGAAAATTAGGATATGCAAGAATTATGCCACAAGAATTAAATGAAGCAGTTATTGTGACTAAAATAGCTAGAATTATGGAAATACTAAAAGACGATTTAGATGAAGAGTTTAAAACATTAGTAAAAACTATGTTTAGAGAAGTATTTGGAATATTAGCTCCTCAAGCAAATAAAGTTCATAATAAGCCTTGTTGGTCAATATGTGCCATAGGTTCGATGGGGTTTGTAATCCAAGATCAAGAGATGATAGATTTTGCCTTCAAAAGCGAATTTAACATAGATAGACAATTAACTGATGGAGTAACTTCAGGAATATGGTATGAAGGTTCAATGTACTATAGTTTCTTTACACTAGAAGGAGTAGCGGATTTATTAATGTTTGCTAAAACTTATGGTTATGAAGCTCCAATTGTAGAAAATACAGTAGAATTAATGTTAAACACTGCATATGACTATGCATTTGATAACTTAATATTCCCAAATCCTAATGATGGATGGCCAGATATCAACTTAAAGACATTTTCTTTTTTATATCACTTAGCTTACAAAGTATTTGGTGAGGAAAAAATGGGAAAACTTCTAAGAACTATTGAAAATTCAGATGTAGTTAGAAGGGATCCACAACTAGCAAAACCATATTACTATAACAACGAGATTTCTTTAGAAGAGTTATTATTCAATAATAACTTTGATAAAGAAGGTAGGTTAAGAAAAAGCGCTACTTCTACAAATTTTAAAACTTCTAATGTTGGAATTTTGAAAAACAATAAAGTAAACATATTTGTAAAATATGGACATCAAGCGAGAAGTCATGCTCATGCAGATAAAATGAATCTAGAGGTCACCTTAGGAAACGAACTAATTAGTAGAGATCTTTCTAATTCTGGATATGTATCAAGGTTATGTAATGAATGGCATAGAGTATCGGCAGCCCATAATACGGTAGTTGTAAATGGGAAAAGTCATACTTCTATAGCAAAGGGAGAAATTATAGAATTTACAGAAACTTCATTTGATTTAAAATCGCAAGATTTATATGAAGGAATAATAAAAGATGTAAATTTCCAAAGAAAAGTAAACTTATTAAAAAAAGGATTTAATGATGAATTTAAAGTAGAATCGTTAGATGCAAAAACGTTAGATTGGTTCTTTCACTTTGAATCAAAAGTAGAATTTATGACAAAAGTAGAAACTATAAAATTTGATCTAGGATACAACGAAGATGGATATCAACACATTACAAATGCTAGAAAAGTAGTGTTAGATAAAAATAAAATAACATTAGAATTCAAAATCAACTTAATAGAATTTACAGTGGATTTAGATTTAACTAATAAAGTATTAATTATCTGTGACACAGTAGATAATCCAGTTAATGAAAAAAGAACTTCAGTAATTGTTAGAAGTTTAAACAAAAATGAAACATTTACAGCAAACTGGAAAATAAAGTAAAAAGAGGAGAATAAAAATGAATGGTAGAAATTTTAATATCAATAGTGAAATAGAGTTAGAAGTATTAAAAGAAGGGTTATCAAGAAAAATTCTTGCTTATAGTGACCAAATCATGTTAGTAGAAGTTAACTTTACCGCAGGAGTAGAGTTTGGAGATTTACATGCTCATCAGGATCACGAACAAATTACATATATAAAATCAGGAAAGTTTAAATTTACTATTGGAAATGAAAGTAGAGTAGTAACAGCAGGAGATTGTGTATACATGGAAAAAAATATTTTACATGGTGCAGAATGTTTAGAGTCTGGAGTCTTGTTAGATACATTTACTCCAATGAGAAAAGACTTCTTAGAAAAGTAATAACTAATTGATATAGATAAAAAAATAACCATATACAGGAGGAGAATAAAAATGGAAAAAATCGCGTTAATAACAGGAGCAACAGGTGGAATTGGATTTGCAGTAGCAACAAGATTAGGTAAAGATGGATATACAGTTATATTAAACGGAATCGAAGATGAAATGGGAGCAAAAAGAGTAGCTGAATTAGAAACTATGGGGATTAAATCTGAATATTATGGTTTTGATGTAACTAATGAAGAAGAAGTAACTACTAATATAAATGCAATAGGAAACAAGTATGGAAAGATAGATGTATTAATCAACAATGCAGGTGGACTAGGAGGAAGACAAAGATTTGAAGGAATGACAACTGAATTTTATAGATTCGTTATGGCTTTAAATTTAGACTCTGCTTTCTTCGCATCAAGAGCAGCTATACCTTTCTTAAAGAAAGGAGAAAACGCATCAATCATCAACTATACATCTAACGCAGGTTGGAACGCAGGTGGTCCAGGAGCAGGAATTTACGGAACTTCTAAAGGTGCCGTACATACTTTAACAAGAGCTTTAGCTAAAGATTTAGCTGAATATGGAATCAGAGTAAATGCAGTATCTCCAGGAACAATAGACACAGCTTTTCATGCACAAATCAAAGAAACTAAGCCAGAAGTATTCGCAACTTGGAAAAACTCTATCATGTTAGGTAGATTAGGACAAGCTGAAGAAGTAGCAGGTGTTATTTCATTCTTAGTAAGTAAAGATGCGTCATTCATGACGGCTGAAACTGTTCAAATTGGTGGAGGACAAGCGTTAGGAATTTAATTAATAAAAATTAATATTTTTTTAATCTTAAAAGATAGCTATAAGGGCAGTTAGTTTTGCCCTTTTGAGCTATAAAACTAGATTTAAGTCTAAACTTAAATGCTTTATCTATTAAAGTTTTAGAGTGTAAACTGAAATTTAAGAAGGAAATTTATCAATGAGTCGGAAAATTAGTTATAAAGTTGTATTTGTATAGAAATTTAAATTTAGAAAAATAAAAAATACCTACTTACAAGGAGTAAAAAGTGAAAAAAATAAATGGTATATTAGATGGAAATTTAACAAAAGTAATAGTGAAGATGACCATTCCTATTGTTTTAGGAAATATGATCCAAACTCTTTATAATTTAACAGATACCTTTTTTGTAAGTAAAATAGGAGGGACACAGGTAGCAGCAGTTACCTTTATATGGCCTATAGTATTTCTTATCATCTCTATCGGACAAGGAATGTCGGTAGCGGGAGTAAGTATAATTTCTAAAAGTATAGGAGAGGGAAAAAAAGAAGAAGTTAAAGAGAATATCGGGCAATTATTTGTAATAGCAACAATATTAGGAATAGCCATAGCTATCTTAGGATTTTTATTTACGGATACTATATTGACAAGTTTAGGAATAGACGGGGAATTATATGAAGAGAGTTCTAAATATATGAAAATAATGTTATTAGCTACTCCAGCGACTTTTATAACTTTATGTCAAGGGGCAGTTAGAAGATCCGAGGGTAATACTTTTAGACCTATGATTGTAAATTTAGTTTCTATAAGTGCTAATGTGATTTTAAATCCTATATTTATTTTTTACTTAAATATGGGAATAACAGGAGCGGCAATAGCGACTTTAATAGCAAGATATGGGGCAATGATGTTTTGTTTATGGGAGTTAACCTTAACAAATATAGGCTATAAATTATATTTAGATAAATTGAGATTTAATAAGAAAAAAATAAAAGAGATCCTTAGAATAGCATTACCAGCAACAACTTCTCAAGCGATGACATCTATAGGTTTTATACTTCTAAGTATATATGTAAAAAATTATGGGTATGCAGTCTTGGCAGCATATGGAATAGGAAATAGAATACATTCAGTATTTTTTCAAGTAGCTCAAGGAGTTAGAAATACACTGGCAGTAATAGTAGGTCAGAACTTAGGAAATAATAATAAAGAAAGAATATTAGAAGCTTTCAAGAAAAGTATGGTTCTAGCAGTAGGAACATCAATTTTAGGGGCAATAATAATTCAGTTATTTTTAAAGCAGTTTGTAACGATATTTGCAAAAGACCCAGAGGTGATTTTAAATGCTATGAATTATATGAGATTAGTTTCATGGACGGTTATAGCTTGGGCAGTATTCCAAGTTGTTATAGGATTTTTCCAAGGATTAGGAGATACAAAAAAAGCTTTAAATATAAATATATTTAGACTATGGGCTATAAGAATACCATTAGTAATAGTTTTATATTATTTAGGAATATATAATATTATTGATTATAAAGAATATTCGGTATGGTACTCGATGTTTTATAGTAATGTATTTACGGGGCTTTATAGTATATATATATATAAAACATATTTGAAAAATAGGTTTAACTATTATTTCATATTAGTTAAAACCCAGTAAAAATTGAGATGATATTTAATTTTTTTAAATAAATAAAAGAACTAAGGGGGAACAAATGAACAAAAAATTAAGGAAAGTATTTATTTTGTCGTCATTGATGGTAGCCATGGTAGGTTGTGGTTCAGATGAGGCAAAAACTACAAAAACAGAAACACCAAAGACGTTAGAAAAATTATCAGGATCACTAGTAACTCGCGATCCTTTGGAGCTAACTATGCATATGCACTTCAGAAATAAATATGTATATGAACCAAATGGATTGGTAGGGAAAGAAGCGTCTCGATTAACAAATATTGTACTAAAAGAAACTGCTTCAAAAGTAGGAACCAATAGTGATGAAATGTTTAACTTGATGATGGTTTCAGGAAAATTACCAGATATTGTGGGTGGAAACAACAGAAAAGATGACTTTATAAAATATGGAATGGAAGGAGCATTTGTACCTCTAAATAAGTTAATAGACCAATATGCACCTCATATAAAAAAATTCTTAGAAGAACGTCCTGATGTAAAAAATTCAATCGTTGCACCAGACGGAGAAATTTATTATATTCCATACATAGCAGATGGAGCAGCAGCGAGAGGATACTGGATTAGACAAGATTGGTTAGATAAACTAGGATTAGAACAACCAAATACGGTAGAAGATTTTCATAAAGTATTAGTAGCGTTTAGAGACCAAGACCCTAATGGAAATGGATTAAAAGATGAAGTTCCATTATTTTTTAGACATTGGCAAGAGTTAATGAGACTTACAACTTTGTGGGGAGCTAGAAGTACGGGAACTGATACATATTTATCATTCTATGAAAAAGAAGGGAAAGTAATCTCAGGGTTAACTCAACCTGAATTTAAAGATGGAATGAAGCATGTCGTTAAGTGGTACAAAGAAGGACTAATTGATCCAGAAGTATTTACTAGAGGTTCAAAAGCTAGAGAAGTATTATTTGGAAACAACATTGGAGGAGCTACAAGAGATTGGTTTGCAAGTACAGGGAATTTTAATAGTGCACTAAAAGATAAAATTTCTGGATTCAATGTACAAGTAATGGCACCTCCTATGGGGACAACTGGAAAGAGAGTGGAAGAAAGTATGAGGGCATCTGTTAAACCTGATGGATGGGCAATGACTTTTGAAAATAAACATCAAGCTGAAACAATGAAATATTTTGATTTCTATTTCACAGATGAAGGAAGAAAATTAGCTAATTTTGGAGTAGAAGGAGTTCACTACACAATGAAAGGTGGCAAACCACAATTTACTGATGAGGTTTTACATTCAGAAAAAGCAGTTAATCAAAGATTATGGGAAGACGGTGCACAAATCCCTATTGGATTTCAAATGGATTACAACTATGAAAAACAATGGACAAATGCAGATGCTTTAAAAGGTGTAGAAATGTATACAAAGAACAACTATATTTTAAAAGAATATGTGGAGCCTACTTTAACCCCAGAAGAAAGATTAGTTTATGATCAATATTGGCCTGGGATCACTACCTACATGACTGAATCTATCCAAAATTGGGTATTGAAAGGAATGGATATTGATAAGGAATGGGATACATATATAAATAACTTAAATCAAATGGGATTACCAAAAGTATTAGAAGTTATACAAAAAGCAAATGATAGAAGAGAGGAACAAAGTAAAAATTAATTAATTGAATAAATAATTTTGAGGAAGGAGTTTTACTTCTTCCTTGAAATCGTTTTTACGCAACTAAGTCATTAGAAAAAATCAGGAGGAAAGATTAATGAAAAAATTTGAAGTACTAAAAAAAATATCAGATGTAGGTGTAGTGGCAGTAGTAAGAGGTAATTCAGTTGAAGAAGCTGTAAACATATCAAAAGCTTGTATTGCAGGGGGAGTTACTCCTATAGAAATTACTTATACAAATCCAATGGCTACAGAAATCATAAAAGAATTAAGTGGTGAAGAAAATATAGTTTTAGGAGCAGGGACTGTATTAGATTCTGAAACTGCAAGAATTGCAATCATGGCAGGGGCAAAATATATAGTCTCACCTGGGTTTGATGAGGCAACAGCAAAATTATGTAACAGATATCAAATAGCTTATATGCCTGGATGTATGACTATTACAGAGATGTTAAGAGCAATGGAAGCAGGTTGTGACATAATAAAATTATTTCCCGGAAGTGCATTTGGGCCTTCTTTTATAAAGGGTGTAAAAGCTCCATTACCACAAATTAATATAATGCCTACAGGTGGTGTAAACCTTGAAAATGTAGACCAATGGATAAAAAATGGTGTAGTATCAGTAGGTGTAGGTGGACAATTAACAGGTGGTACTTCAGAAGAAATAACAGCAACAGCAAAACAATTTGTTGCCAGAGTAGCAGCGACTAGAGCTAGTATGTAATTAGGAGGAAAAGTATGAAAAAAGTAATAACTTTAGGAGAAATAATGTTAAGGTTATCGCCTCCTAATAGAGACAAGTTTTTAGGGGCTTCTAATTTTTGTGTTAATTACGGTGGAGGCGAAGCTAACGTAGCAGTAGCTCTAGCTAATTTTGGCATAGAAACAGGATTTATAAGTAAACTACCTAATAATGAAATAGGAGATTCTGCTATTAACCACTTAAGAAGTTTTGGTGTAGATACTAAATCAGTAGTTCGTGGAGGAGAAAGAGTAGGGATCTACTTTTTGGAAAACGGTTTCTCAGTCAGAAATAGTAAAGTTATCTATGATAGAAAGGACTCTGCTATAGCAACGGCTAAGGTATCTGATTTTGAAATTGAATCAATATTAAAAGGTTGGGATATTCTTCATGTTTCAGGAATAACTTTAGGAATAAGTAATGATGGATTTGAATTTTCAAAAGCATTTATGAAAAAAGCTAAAGAATTGGGAATGGAAATAAGTTTTGATTTTAATTATAGAAGTAAATTGTGGAGTTTGGAAGAGGCTAGTGCTAAAATCAAAGAAATATTACAGTATGTTGATATTGCTTTTGCGGGACACCTAGATTTTACAAATATATTAGGAATAACTCCTACAAAATTAATGAAAGAGATAGACATAATAACTTATTATAAAGATTTATACCCAAAGGTAAAGAAAAAATATGGATTTAAATACATAGTTTCTTCAATTAGAGATATAAAATCAGCATCAAATAATACGTATAAAGGAATTTGTTACGATGGACAGTCTATATATCAATCAAAGTCTTACGAAGTAGAAATCATAGATAGGGTAGGAACTGGAGATGCGTATACAGCAGGATTCCTATGTGGATATGCTATGGAAAGAGATACACTAAATACAGTGAATATAGCAGCTGCTTCATCTGTATTAAAGCATACAATTTTAGGAGATGCTAATCTAGTAAAATTAGATGAAGTTGAAAATTTATTTAAAAATGATAGTTTTGAGATTGTAAGATAAATAATTGGAGTATCCACATTAAAAATTAGAAGAAGGGCAAGTAGATAAATTAAATCTATTTGTCTTTTTTTATTGAGGCATTTAGAAAAAAAATTAGTTTTCAGCCGATGGAAGTGATTTTGAGATTCAATGCATGAAAATTCCAAAAGTAACAGGAAAAATTGAATATAATATTGAAATAGAATAAACAAAAAGAATGATTTATTCCTACTTTTTCTTTAAAAAATAAAAAATAAATTATTTTCAATCAATTGGGAAATTTAATTTTACAGCAAAGTGGGGAAAAAAGCACAATAAAACAAAAAATATTTATTTTTGTAATTTTATTTCAGACATGTTATAATGATTGTAAAAATATTGTGATTACAACTACAGTTCGTTTATTTAATTATTATACCAAAGGAGAATTATCAAATGAAAAATTTATTATTCTATTTTAAACAAATAATATGTATAAGCCTATTTTTTTTACAAATAATACCAATACAAGCAACTCAAACATATAATAGTATCTCGATAATTGTTCCTGGTAATGGGAAAGGTATGCTTGCTGATGGAGCTGGAAGTACAGCCACGAATACATCAGGAGGTAGTATAACTATTTCTAGTCATGGAGCCGGTATGTATGTTGAAAATGGAGGAGTAGCCACGAATACGTCAGGAGGTAGTATAACTATCTCTAGAACTGGAACTGGTATGTATGTTGGAAATGGAGGAATAGCCACGAATATATCAGGGGGGAGTATAACTATCTCTGGAACTGGAACTGGTATATACGTTGAAGCTGGTGGAATAGCTGTTAATACATCAGGAGGTAGTATAACTGTCTCTGATTCGGGGAAAGGAATGTATGCTGATGGTGGAGGGAGCACAGTCACTAATGCATCAAGAGGGACAATAACTGTCTCTGGTTCTGGTGTTGGGATGTATACCACTGGTGGGCAAGCTACGAATATATCAGGGGGGAATATAATTGTCTCTGGTCATGGAACTGGAATGTATTCTGATAGTGGAATTTCTACAAACCAAGGAACTATAAATGTTCTCAGTGGAACAGGAGTTAAAGTTAAAAATGGAGACTTCTATAATACAGGAATAATTAATGCTACGAGTAATAGTGCTA
>NZ_JBATVM010000176.1:0-21250 GCF_049671765.1 Psychrilyobacter sp. | reverse complement strand
TATATAAGGCGATCCTACGAGGTGAAAGATCTCTTCCATTTCTTTTAATTCTATTTTCATTTTTTCTATTTTTTCAAGCTTTGCCTTTTTACTTTTAATTTTAACTAAAAGAAATTCTTTTCGTTGTAAAAATTGATTTTCTATTTCTTTCTTTACATCTTTATTTTCTTCCCCATCAACTGTGAATAATGAATTAATAAAACTATTAAATCCATTTTTTCTATTACAAATCTTATAATATATATTATAAGCTTTCTTGGCATTTTTTGATTTTCCTAAAATTCTTAGTTCCATTCTTTCTTCTAGATAGTTTGTTATTTTATCTTCTTTTATTCCCCTTATTTTTAACATCTCTTGAAATATATTTAGATCTAAAAGTTCTGTCAGATTTTTGTTTGATACTTGAATATCTCCACCTGTAAAAAGCTTTTCAAAATATGAATATTTATAATGCATTATATTATGTCTAAATTCTATAAATATTTCTATTATTTTCTCAACATCCTTATGAATGTTTTCATTTGCTAATACGTTCAATTCAGGAATTTTATCCCTATCTTTCCATTTGTTTTCTTCTATCTTTTGATTTTGTTTTTTTGCATAGTTATTGTGATTCTCTATAAATTTATGACTATATTTTTGAAAGTTATTTACACCTTGAGAGATTACTTCTTCTCTATCTTTACTTGAAATTTCCCATATTTCTTGATAATCTGTTCCTTTTATCAAAAAATTATTTATGAAGTTAAAGTAAATAAGCATATTTGAACGGTAACTTAAAAACTTATTAACCTTATAAATCTTTTGTGAATCAATTTCATCCTCACTACAGTCAGCTAGATCACTATAATTTTTTATTATCTCTTTACTTAATAAAAGTCTTTCTGTAGAAGATTTTCCAACTTTTTTTTTAATTTGTTCTCTTGTAAGATTTTCCATTAAATAATCTTCAACACATACAGTCACTAGGATTTTTCCTTCTTTAGTTTTTTGAAATTTTCCAGATAACCTATATTTTCTTACTTCTTTATTGCTATATTTATCTCTTTTAGTGACTTCAAAACAATTTTTATTTATATCAATATATTTACTTTTATTTTCTACATCTTCAAAAACAATATCTTTACTCGTATCATCATAACTCATCTTATTTATTTTAAATGTATCTACTCCACCTTGTTTTTTATATAATACTTTTATCTCTTTAATATATTGGTCATCAAAATTAGATATTATTACTCTAATAATAGAACTTTTATTCGATTTTTTAAAGTTTACCATACTTCCTCCCTTTAAAGAAAATTTTAAATCTTTTAATTTATCTCCTGCTTTACACCTAGTTTTATTTTTTAAAAGAGTTATATTAATTTTTTATCTCTTCTAATATTACTACTATAAACTCATAGAATCAATTAATTTTATTCGATAACTTATACGACTAGATCTGTGGTCATAATTTTAATATTCGTATACCTTTGGTAGTAAAAGCTATTTTCTGTGTCGCTCTTTATCTCTTTTCTTTGTGCTGAAGGGTTTATAATTGATAGAAAGTATCTTCATGTTACTTTTTATTATACTTATTTTTATGATATAATTAACTAAATAAAAACAGAAAAAGGGGATTAGGATGAAAATTTCGAATAGAGAAATAAAAGAAATTGCAGGTGATATTAGTAATTATAATCGTGGCTTAAAATGTTTTAAAAACAATCTATGTGACATTGAACATTTTGATTATGAATGGGATGAATTGGAGATTAAATTTGATGGGCTGGCTCATGGAACGCAACTATATAATTTTGATATAAGAGTGAGTATAGATCTAAATGAAGTGGCTGTAAAAGATAGAGTAATAGATTATAATTGTGATTGCCCAGCTTTTTCTAAATATGATAGAGCATGTAAACATATTGTAGGAGGGCTGTTAGTAATCAATAAGGATGGTTATTTAACAGGAATAGAAGAACATATTATGGCAACACATAATTATAATTCACCCTTAGATATAGATGATATAGAAATGTTTGATATAGATAATGAAAATTTAGAAGAATTTATGAGTTTTGAAGATGAAGAACTTAGTTATAATAATTCGATAAGGGAATCAAAAGAGGAAAAATTACTCAAGACACTTAAAACTTATATGAAGAATGTAGAAAAAAAGAAAGAAAATATAGAAAAATTAGAATTGGATGTAGAATATAATATTGAAAGAGAAGAGAAATATAGTTATACTCATATTTTGAAAATGAAAATTGGGACTGTTGGGAAAAGGAAATATGTAATGAAAGATATCATTAAATTTATGGATTCTTATAAAGAGGAGAAAGTGCTGGAATTTGGGAAAGAATTTAAATTTCTTCCAGATAAACATAAATTAACTGATTATGATTATAAATTATTAAATGAACTTTCTCGAATGTGTAAAATTACAAATGAATATTTATTTGAACATAACGGGTACTATACTCCTCATGTAAATAAGGCAAAGATTAATCTATCTAATGAATGGTTTAAAATATTATTAGATAATATGAGTGGCAAGGAAAATATAAAATTAAATGATTCTAATATGACCCTCGGATCTTTAACAACAGATCAATTTATTAGTTTGGATAGTAAATATATAGCTATAGAACCATATTATTTATTAACAGAAGATGGACAGTATATTGCTACAAAAACAAAAATATATTTAATAGCAAAACAAGATAGGGAACTAATAAAAATATTGTATGAGACTTCCTTATTATATAATGGTGTTATATCATCGGAAACAGAACTAGGTGGAAATCTAAAAAAATTAGTAACAAAAGCTGATTTAGGAACAATAGAAATTCTAGAAAAAGCTGGAGAATCTATAATATTTATTGATAAAAATAAAGATTATGGAGATACCTTAGCGATAGATATTAATGTTAGTTACGAAAAAGAAACCTTAATCGAGGGTAAAAAATATTTATTGAAAGAGGATGTAAAGAAAAGTTCTAAAATATTTAAAGAAATAACTGGGTTAAATCAAAATTATGACTTTAATGCAAGTTTATGTGGTGAAGAGAAAGTTTTAGAATTTTTTATAAATAAATTACCTAAATTAAATAAAAAATATAATATACAAATCGATGAAAAATTGAATAAAATTAAGCCAAAAAATATCTCTATTCAAGGGAGTGTCACTAGAAATGGAGAATTATTAGAGATAACTTTTAATTCAGATGGTATTAGTGAAGAAGATCTCAGGTCTATTCAGTTTGGATTATTGAGTAATAAAAAATATATTAAGTTATCTGATGATGGAATTATTAATCTAGCTGATAAAAAATTAAAAGAATTAGAGGGTATTTTAGCAGAATTGGATTCTGGATAGAAACTCAAGAAATATCTGAATTTACAGTTAGTAAATTGGGACTTATTTCGCCTAGTTTAAATATGAAAAATATAGGAGATTTAAAGATAGAAAAACTTTTAAAATCTATAAAAAAAAGAAGAGCAGTTGTTCCTAAGAGTATAAATGCAACTCTTCGAGATTATCAAAATGATGGTTATGATTGGATGAAAAAATTACATGAGAGTAAACTAGGGGGGATACTAGCTGATGATATGGGATTAGGGAAAACTCTACAGGCTATTGCCCTATTGACGGCTATTGACAATGGTGAAAATAGTAGAAGTATTGTTATTGCTCCTACTTCGTTGACTCATAACTGGCTTAAAGAAATTAATAAATTTTCTCCTAAATTAAATGCCATAATAATAGAAGGGACACCTAAAGAGAGAAAAATGTTATTAAATGATTTTAAAAATGGAGTTATTTTAACTTCTTATGGCTCTTTTAGAAAAGATATAGAGTTCTATGAAAAGATAGAATTTTTAACTACAATATTAGATGAAGCACAGCAGATAAAAAATAATGGAACTTTAATTAAAAAAGCAGTAAAAAAAATAAAAAGTTATTCAAAATTTGCATTGACAGGAACTCCTATTGAAAATTCTATATTTGAATTATGGTCGATATTTGATTTTGTAATGCCAACTTACTTGCATAATAAAGAAAAATTTAAAAATAAATACGGTAAAAAGATCGACCAAGAGATGGATGGGAATAGTTTGGTAAATTTAAAGAAAATGATAAAGCCATTTATTTTAAGGCGAACAAAATCAGAAGTTTTAAAAGAATTACCTGAAAAAATAGAAACAAATATGATTTTAGGAATGGATTCTATACAGAAAAAATATTACCTTTCATACCTTTCACAGTTTAAAGGAGAGTTAGAAGAATGTTTAGAAGAAGATGGATTTAATAAAAGTAGGATAAAAATTCTTGCACTCTTGACTAGGTTACGTCAAATCTGCTGTACTCCTGAATTGTTTATAGAAAATTATAAGGGGAAAAGTACAAAAGTAGAAGCACTGATAGAGTTATTAGAAGAATTAAAATCTAGTGGACATAGAGTTTTGGTATTTTCACAATTTATTAAAACTTTTGAAATAATAAAAAAACAACTAGATCCCAAAAAAATAACATATTTTCAAATAGATGGGTCAACTAAAGCAAAAAAAAGATTAGAAATGTGTGATTGTTTTAATGATGGAGAAAAAGATATATTTTTAATATCTTTAAAAGCTGGTGGTTCAGGTCTAAATCTAACTGGAGCAGACGTTGTTATTCATTTTGATCCTTGGTGGAACCCTGCTGTAGAAGTACAGGCAACAGATCGAGCCCATAGAATAGGACAAGATAAAGTCGTGCAGGTGATAAAATTTATAACGGAAGGGACTATCGAAGAGAAAATAATTAAAATTCAAGAGAATAAATCAAAACTTATTAATTCTATGGTTGATGGCGATGGGAAGATAGAGAAATTAACAAAACAGGATATCTTGGGATTATTTGAGTAATTAGGAGGAAGACATGAGGAGAAAAATAACAGCATTGATACTTGGAATTTTAATAAGTATTTCTGCTATGGCAGTTAATATAGCAGGAGTAAATGTAAAAGAAAATTTGGTTATTGCAAATAAAAAAATGGTTTTAAATGGTGTAGGAGTTAGGAAAAAATTATTTTTTAAATTATATGTAGGCTCATTATATTTACCAACAAAAACAATGGATGCTGTGGCTATAATAAAAGGAAATGAAAATATGACTATTGAATTAAATATTATATCTAAATTAATCACCAGTGCTAAGTTAAAAGAAGCTTTAGAGGAAGGGTTTTCCACTGTAGAACTCGATAAAATGGAATTGATTAAAGATAAACTAAAAACTTTTACTGGTATATTTGAAGATGGAGAAGTTAAAAATGGAGACGTATTTAATTTTAATTATATAGATGGAAATGTAAAGACCTACAAAAATGGAAAACATCTTTTGACTACAGAAGGTCAGGATTTTAAAGAAGCTTTATTTGGTATTTGGCTAGGAGATAGAGCAATAGATAAAGATCTAAAAACAGAGATGTTGGGGAATTATTAAATTAAAAGGACAGGATTTTGTAAGAATTTTGAGTTTGTTATAGTAATGGGGGGGGAAGTGAAGAAAATAAACTTTGGAATAATTGGAACGGGAAGGATAGCTCAGCAGTTTATGGATGAGGCTCAAAAAAACGAAAAAATAGATATAGTTGGAGTCTGTGCTAGAAATTTTAAGAAGACAGTAGAAATAGCAAAAAAATACAATATTGGTAAAGCTTATGAGAGTAGCTGTGAGATGTTAAAAGATGAAAATATAGATGCTATTTATATTGCTACTATGCATCCGACACATTTTGCCTATACTATAAAAGCTTTAAATGCAGGAAAACATGTATTATGTGAAAAGCCAGCAGTATTGAAAAAAGAAGATCTACAAGAGGTGATTACATTAGCAAAAGAAAAAAAACTTTTATTTATGGAAGCTATGATCGTTGGATTTAACCCTCTTTATAAACAGATGAAAGATCTAATTGAGAATGGCCAAATAGGGACTGTGGTTCATGTAGAATCATCTTTCGGCAGTAGGAGTACCAAAGCTCATAAACATAACTCGAAACAGGCAGGAGGAGCTCTTTATGATATAGGTATCTATAATATATTTTTACTGATTGATCTACTGGGTATTCCCACTGAGATAGATGTTAGAGCAAGGAATAATGCCTGGGGAGTAGAGGGAAGTGTAACGGGCCTCTTTGAATATCAAGGAGGAGTTACTGGTAGCTTTTATGCTACTATGGATTCTATCTCTGGGAACAGTGCTAAAATAATAGGAACAGATGGAATGATAGAGATTCTTGATACTTGGACTGTAGCTGAAGAGTTTATTTTGAAAAGATTAGGAGAAGAAGATAGAAAATTTGAGATGAAAGAAGATAAATGGCTAGGGTATGAGATGAATGCCTTTATAGAGAATCTATTAAATGGGAAGACTGAAAATGAAATTATGACTTTTGAAAAATCCCTAAACTTACATAAAACTATAGACATGGTAAAAAAGAAATTAGGATTTAAATATGAAAATTTAGAAATAGAAATAAACTAGGAGGAGAGATGGCAGGAATAAAATTTGAAATAGAGGAAAAATTAGGGGTATTAAGTGAAAGAAAGGGGTGGACTAAGGAGTTGAATTTAGTTTCATGGAATAATAGAAAAGCCAAAGCAGATATTAGAGAATGGGATGAAACTCATGAAAAAATGGGAAAAGGAATAACTCTTTCAATGGAAGAGTTGGAAGAACTAAAGAAAATTTTGAATGGGATGGATTTATAAGAGATAAAATTGATGTGAATTGAGAAGAACGGTATTTTACTGTTCTTTTTTCAATTGAAACCTAATGGCTAATTTATTATAAAGATAAATTTCAGATTGAAAAGGATTTTTAAATATCTTTGTACTAAGATTATTGGTGGATAGAGTGGAAAAGGTATAAATTTCCTGCTCTAGATTTTATATTAAATTCATGATAAAATTACTCTAAATGTTTAAAAGTATTTAATGTGTAATTATAGAGAAAAATTAGTATATAGGAGATAAATTTTTATGAGTATTTTAGATGTAAGTAGAGTAAGTCATGGATATGGTGCAAGAACAATTTTAGAAGATGCTTCTTTTAGATTGTTAAAAGGAGAGCACGTTGGACTGATAGGAGCTAATGGAGAAGGTAAATCAACTTTTCTGAACATAATAACAGGCAAACTCATGCCTGATGAAGGAAGGGTAGAGTGGTGTAACCATATTACCACAGGATATTTGGATCAGCATAGTAGTTTGGAGAAAGGGAAAACTATCAGAGATATTTTAAAGTCTGCTTTTGCTCCTATGTTTAAACTAGAAAAAGAAGTTATGGAACTCTATGAAAAAATGGGGACTTGTAATGATGTTGAGATGGAGATGATACTAGAAGAGGTAGGAGATATCCAAAGTATTTTGGATAGTTCTGAATTTTATAATTTAGATTCTAAAATAGAATCTTATGCATCAGGATTGGGATTGATGGACATAGGATTAGAAAAAGATGTATCAGAGTTATCAGGAGGTCAAAGAGCTAAAATTTTATTAGCTAAAGTCTTACTTGAAAACCCTATGATATTAATATTGGATGAACCTACTAACTTTTTAGATGAGGATCATATTATTTGGTTGAAGAATTTTTTACAAAATTATGAGAATGCATTTATCTTGGTATCTCATGATATTTCATTTTTGAGTGATGTTACCAATGTAATCTATCATATTGAAAAAGCAGAATTGACCAGATATACAGGTGGATATCATCAATTTTTAGAGATGTATGAACTAAAAAAACGTCAAATAGAACAAGCTTATAAGAAACAACAAAAAGAAATAGCACATTTAGAGGATTTTGTAGCTCGGAATAAAGCTCGAATAGCAACTACTAATATGGCTAAGAGTAGACAAAAAAAATTAGATAAAATGGATGTAATAACTCTAGAGCGTGATAAACCAAAACCACAATTTTATTTTAAAACTGCAAGAACTCCATCAAGGGAAGTTGTTACAGTAAAAGATTTGGTGATAGGATATAATGAGCCATTAACTAGAAAGCTTAATTTTACTATAGAAAGAAATGAAAAGATAGCAATTAAAGGAGTAAATGGATTAGGGAAATCTACTCTGATAAATACTATATTAAGAAAAATTAAACCTATTTCTGGTGAGATAGAGCATGGTCAATTTTTAGAAGTTGGATATTTTAAGCAAGAGGAAGATAGTAGTGGGAAAACTGCTCTAGATGAATTTTGGGACGAGTTTCCATCGCTAACTAATGGAGAGGTAAGATCTGCTTTAGCTAAATGTGGTTTGACTAAAGATCATATTGGGACGAAGATGAGAGCTCTGTCTGGAGGAGAAAATGCAAAAGTAAGATTAGGGAAGATTATGAATCGGGAAATTAATTTTTTAGTCCTAGATGAACCAACAAATCATTTGGATATAGATGCGAAAGAGGAGTTGAAAAGGGCCATAAAAGAATTTAAGGGGACTGTATTTATAGTAAGTCACGAACCTGATTTTTATATGGATATAGTAACAGATGTTTGGAATGTTGAAGACTGGTCAACAAAAATTATATAAATAAAAAAGGAAATCCAGTTGGATTTCCTTTATTTATTTATTTTCATCTTTCATTGCTATTTTTAAGCAAACAGCAAATCCACCCCAAAGTAGGGTCATGCTGCAAATAGCAACAATGATAGCACTAGTATTCATATAAATACCTCCTAATTATTATTTAAATAATGTTTTTATTAATCTAACTCTAACTCAAGTTTTTCATCCATAGGTTCATTATATATTTTGTCTTCAAATTCTTGAGAACCTTTTTTATTTGTTAAAACAAATGCTCCTATTGTCATAATGATCATAACTCCTAGACCATAAACTCCTAATGCAGTTAAAGAGTAACCGCCGTATGGGCTAATAATTTCACCTTTTATTTTTAGTAAAAGCATAACAACTAAAATAAGTGAAGTTCCTTTAATTGCCCAAACCCACCATTTTCCAACTTTGAAATCAGATAATTCGTTGACATAAATTCTAACACTCTCAAGATTAAATATCCAACCTAAGATAACTAATTCTAAAATACCCGCAATAACTATTCCGTATTGGTTGGTAGCATAGTCTACGATATCTAATACATATAAGCCACCATTAGTAGCAACTAGTAATGATAAGATCCCAGCAGCAAGTGTAAATCTGTTTAGAGCTTGTACTCTAGTTACTTTAAATTTATCAGAGATAGCAGCTACTACTGCTTCCATAATAGACATAGATGACGATAACCCTGCAAATATAAGAGTAGAAAAGAATATTGCACCAATTAATCCATTCATTCCTGGTAACTGATTGATAGCTTCTGGGAATACTATAAATGCAAGGCCTACACCGGCAGTTGAAACTTCTGCTACACTGACACCTTGAGCTTGAGCCATAAATCCTAAGATAGAGAATACTCCAATACCAGAGATCAAACTAAAACTACAATTTCCTAATCCAGTCATGAAAGCATTGTTGATAATATCTGACTTTTTAGGTAAGTAACTTGCATAAGCAATAATGATAGAAAAACAAATGCTAAGTGAGTAAAAGATCTGTCCATATGCAGCTAGCCATACTTTAGGATCAGTTAATTTGGAAAAATCAGGAGTAAAGAAGTAATTTAGACCGTCCATAGCACCAGGAAGGGTAACTCCTCTAACAACTATAATTAATAATGCAACAACTAAAAGTGGCATAAAGATCTTGTTTGCTTTCTCTAAACCATTTTTTACACCCATTCTAAGAACACTGTAATTTATTCCCCATACTACTAGTACTGGAGCTGCGACTTTAAGATTTAGTCCACCTAGATTCATAGGAGAATCTGTTAATTGTAAATAGTCGTTAAATAAAAACGCTTTTGTATCTATACCCCATGCACCTGTGAAGGCGAAAAAAAGATAACTGAATGACCATCCAATAATAACCACATAATATGTAGCTATAAAAAATGTAATAAGTGTTTGAAACCATCCGAGAGCTTCGTATTTTCTGTTTAATTTTGCAAAAACCCCAGGGACACTAGAACGTATTTTATGCCCCATAGCAAATTCTAAGATCAATATTGGAATCCCAGCTGTAAATAGTGCGATTAGATAAGGAATTAAAAACGCTCCTCCACCATTACTTGCAGCTACATATGGAAATCTCCAAATGTTTCCTAATCCGATTGCCGAGCCTATAGCGGCAAGAACAAACCCTGACCGAGAACCCCATTCACCTCTATTTTCTTTTTTACTCATAAATATCACTTCCCTAATTTTTTTATTAATAGTAAATTAAAAACCCACTAAATTATCACTATATTATATACTAATTTTTTGATATGTCAATACTATTTTTTAATTATGTGTAAAAATCAAGTCGAAAAGTATAAAAATATTGGTATCACTTGTTTCGTAAAAATAAAAACATACCATTTTTTAAACATATTTATACTTTAAAAATGGTTTAAACTTAAATTATTTTTATTAGATAAAATCAGTGTTATATTTAGAAGAAAGAAATTAAAAAGATATTAAAAATAGAAAAAACCTGTAAATTTGACACTTATTAGTGCCCAATTTTCAGGTTTAGTTCATTTTATTCAGATTTTTTTTGTTCAGTTTTATTTATTTTCATCTTTCATTGCTATTCTTAAGCAAACGGCAAATCCGCCCCAAAGAAGAGTCATGCTACTAACAGCAACTATGATAGCTCCAGTACTCATACAAATACCTCCTAATTATTATTTAAATAATGTTTTTATTAATCTAAATCTAATTCAAGTTCATTGTTCATAGGTTCATTGTATATTTTGTCCTCAAATTCTTGAGATCCTTTTTTATTTGTCATGATAAATGATCCAACAGTTATTATGATCATAACTCCTAAACCATATACTCCTAGTGCAGTCCAAGAATAACCTTCGTATGGAGCAGCAATTTCACCTTTAATCTTAAGTGCTAAGATAATTATTAGAAGAACAGAAGTTCCCTTGATTGCCCAAATCCACCATTTTCCAACTTTGAAATCAGATAATTCATTAACATAAGTTCTAACACTTTCTAAGTTAAAGAACCAACCTAAGATTACTAATTCTAATATACCTGCAATAACTATCCCATATTGATTGGTAGCATAGTCTACGATATCTAATACATATAAACCACCATTAGTTGCAACTAGTAGTGATAAGATTCCAGAAGTAAGTGCGAATCTATTTAGAGCTTGTACTCTAGTTAATTTAAATTTATCAGAGATGGCAGCTACTACTGCTTCCATGATAGACATAGATGATGATAAACCTGCGAAAATAAGTGTAACGAAGAATATTCCACCGATTAATCCATTCATTCCAGGTAATTGATTTATAGCTTCTGGGAATACGATAAACGCTAACCCTACACCAGCAGTAGAAACTTCAGCCACACTGACACCTTGAGTGTGAGCCATGAATCCTAATATAGAGAATACTCCGATTCCAGAAATTAAACTGAAACTACAGTTTCCTAATCCAGTCATAAATGCGTTGTTGACAATATCAGATTTCTTAGGTAGATAACTTGCATAAGCATACATGATAGCAAAACAAATACTAAGTGAGAAAAAGATTTGTCCATATGCAGCTAACCATACTTGTGGATCAGTTAGTTTAGAAAAATCAGGAGTAAAGAAATAATCTAAACCATCCATAGCGCCTGGAAGAGTAACTCCTCTAACAACAATAACTAATAGTGCAACAATTAAAAGCGGCATAAAGATCTTGTTTGCTTTTTCTAAACCATTTTTTACACCCATTCTAAGAACACTGTAATTTATTCCCCATACTAATAATAGTGGAAGTGCAACCTTAAGATTTAAACCTCCTAAACTTGCTCCTAAGTTACCAAAAGTGCTAGGAGCTTCTCCTAATTTTAAATAGTCACCGAATAAAAATGCTTTTGGATCTGTTCCCCATGCTCCTGTAAAAGCAAAGAACAGATAACTAAATGACCAAGCGATAATAACAACATAATATGTAGTTATAAAAAATGCAATAAGCGTTTGAAACCATCCGATAGCTTCATATTTTTTGTTTAATTTTGCAAAGACACCGGGAGCGCTAGAACGAATTTTGTGCCCCATGGCAAATTCTAGTATTAATAATGGTATACCCGCTGTAAACAACGCAACTAGGTAAGGGATCAAAAATGCTCCACCACCGTTACTTGCAGCTACATATGGGAATCTCCAAATATTCCCTAAACCAATTGCCGAACCTATAGCAGCTAGGATAAATCCTGAACGAGAACCCCACTGGCCTCTATTTTCTTCTTTACTCATAAATATCACATCCTCAATTTTTTTTAATTAACAAAATAAACTTTATTGAAATTATCATTATATTATATACTATTTTTCTAATATGTCAATGCTAAATTTTGAGTCAACATTAAAAAAAGTAAATTAAATGAATTTCTTATTAGTAGTATATACTATAAATTTGATATGTCAATACTAAAAAACTAATTCTTTTTTTCACATATTTCGAAAAACGTAAGAATAGTCTTTTTAGAGGACACTTCATTAAAAAAGTTAAAAAAAACTAAAAATATAGTAAAAAATAAATTAAAATGAAAAAAAGTACAAAATTTTGTTTTTTTAGATCTAGATAGTCTCTACCAAAATAATAAGAAATCTTGCTATTTTGTGTGATTTATGTTAAAATTTGGAAAAGAATTAAAATAAATAATAAAGGAGGGAGAGAGCTGAGAGGTTCTCTCCCTATTTGTTACAGAAGAGAGGTGAAAAATATGGTAAAACAAGTGGATGAAAGTTTATTGGAAAAGGTAGAAAAATTACTTCTTCCAGTATTGAAACCCATAGAATTAGAACTGGTTGATATTGAATATATTCAAGATGGAGCCTATTGGTTTTTAAGAGTATACCTTGAAAAAATTGATGGTGAAATTAGTTTAGACGAATGTGCTAAAGTGAGTAATAGTATTTCAGAAGATGTAGATAAGATGATAGAAGATAAATTTTTCTTAGAAGTATCTTCACCAGGATTAGAAAGACCACTCAAAAAAGAGAAAGATTTTATAAGATTTACTGGAGAAAAAATCAAAGTCATACTTAAACGTAAACTTGAAGACTCGAGAAACTGGACTGGGAAATTGGAAAAAGTAGAAGGATCTGTAGTTTATTTAAATACTGAGGAAAAAACTTTAGAAATTCCTTTTGAGGATATAAAAAAAGCTAATATAGTTTTTGAATTTAAAGATAAATAGAGATAAGTAGGAGGTCAGAAGTGACAAAAAAAGATTTTAAAATTTTCTTAGAAGCTTTAGATGAGTTAGAAAAAGAAAAAGGAATTAGTAAAGAAGAATTAATAGAGACAATAGAGCAAGCTATCCTTGCAGCATATAAGAAAAATTATGGTGAATACGATAATTTATCAGTAAGAATAGATGAAAAGAAAGCAAAAATTATTATTTTTGTTCCGAAAACGGTAGTAACAAGTGTTGAAGATGATGAGTTAGAAATTGAATTATCTGAAGCTCAAATGATACCTGGGAAGAAAAGGTCAAAAATTGGTGATATAGTAGAAATTGAAGAAAATTGTGAAGAATTCAAGAGAAACGCTATCCAAAATGGAAAACAAATTGTTATCCAAAAAGTAAGAGAAGCAGAAAGACAACATCTATATGATAACTTTAAAGAAAATGAACATGAGATGCTAAATGGTATTATTAGAAGAATAGATGAAAGAAGAAACATCCATATCGAATTTGATATGAAAGAAGCTGTATTAACTATACAAGAACAATCACCTGCTGATTTATATAGAGTTGGAGATAGACTTAAGGTATATGTATCTGAAGTTGAAAAAACAAATAAATATCCTAAAATAATAATTTCTAGAAAGCATGATGATTTTTTAAGAAAATTATTTGAATTAGAAGTTCCTGAAATAGAAGAGGGAATAATAGAAATGAAATCAGTAGTAAGAGAAGCTGGATCAAGAGCTAAGGTAGCAGTGCACTCAGACAATGAAGATATTGATACTGTAGGAGCCTGTATAGGTCAGAGAGGGCTTAGAATCAAGAATATAGTAACTGAACTTAATGGTGAAAAAATAGATATCATTGAATGGAAAAAAGATAAAAAAGAGTTTGTTAAAGCTGCTCTTAGTCCCGCTAAAGTAGAATCTGTTGAAATATTAGACGACGATGAAACTGCAAGAGTAATAGTAGAAAAAAGTCAATTATCCCTTGCGATTGGTAAAGCAGGTCAGAATGCAAGATTAGCAGCCAAATTAACTGGAATGAGAGTAGATATTAAAACTCTTGAAGACATAATGGTTGCAGAAGAAAAAGTGAAATTATCGGAAGAACTTTCTTTAGAAAAGGAACAGATAGAGGAATTAATTGAGGGAGAAAATGAATAGTACTCCTACTAGAACATGTCTTGTATGCAAAGAAAAAAAAGATAAAGCTGAACTTTTTAGAATTGTAGAGATAGATGGTCAATATATGTTTGATGTAAATCAAACAATGCAGGCAAGGGGTACATATGTATGCAAAACCCATGAATGTATAAAAAGGCTCTCTAAAAACAAAAAAGTAAACTTATCTAATGAAGACTTGTATAAGATGTCTATAACAGTTAAAAAAGCTCAAAAAGATTACTTGAGTTTATTAGAAACTATGAAACGTTCTGAATTTTTAAGCTTTGGAATCAACATGGTTACAGAAGATATAAAAAGAATACATTTTTTAATAATTGCTGAAGATATCAGTGAAAAAAATGATAAAAGAATTATGAGATTAGCACAAGAGAATAAAATAAAAATCATTCATTACGGATCAAAGGCACAATTAGGTGCTATTTTTGATAAACCTGAAGTAAATCTGATAGGTATCAAAAGTAAAAAAGTGGCTCGTGGTATGACGGAATAGATACTAGGAGGTATATAATGAGAGTACATGAAATAGCAAAGAAATATGATCAAACAAGTAAAGAATTCTTAGAAATATTAGAAGGATTAGGTATAGATGGTAAAAAGAGTGTTTCGGGGTTAAATGAAGAAGAAATAATTAAGGTGGAAAATCACTTTAATTCAAACGAAGAAACTGCAACGGAAGAAAAAAAAGGAAAAAAGAAAAAAAAGAAAACAACTAAAGTAAAAGAAAAAAAAGAAAAAGAAGTTAAGGAAAAGAAAGAAAAAAAGAAAAAAGGTAAGAGAAATGAATTCACTATGAATAAAGTAGAAGAAGTAGAAAATGAAGTTATAGAAGAAGACGGAGTGAAATTAATAAAGATAAGAGGTGATATTACATTAGGTAATTTCGCTGAAAAGTTAGGAGTAAGTGCATCTGAACTTATCAAAAAATTATTCTTAACAGGACAAATGTTAACTATCAACAGTGTTATAGATATGGAATTAGCTGAAGAATTAGCGGATGATTATGATGCTATGGTAGAACAAGAAGAAGTAGAAGAAATGGCATTTGGAGAAAAATTTAATTTAGAATCACTAGATAAAGATTCTGATCTTGTAGAAAGAGCTCCTATTATAACTATCATGGGACATGTTGACCATGGTAAGACTTCACTACTAGATGCTATTAGAGAAGCTAATGTAGCGGATGGAGAAGCCGGTGGAATCACTCAAAAGATTGGTGCTTACCAAGTAATAAAAGATGGTAAACAAATATCTTTCGTAGATACTCCAGGACATGAGGCATTTACAGAGATGAGAGCTAGAGGAGCACAAGTTACTGATATAGCAATTTTAGTAGTAGCAGCAGATGATGGTGTAATGCCACAGACTGTAGAAGCAATAGCTCATGCAAAATCAGCTAATGTACCTATTATAATAGCAGTAAATAAGATAGACAAAGATGGAGCGGATCCTTCTAGAGTTAAAAATGAATTAATGGAACATGGATTAGTACCAGTTGAGTGGGGCGGAGATGTAGAATTCATCGAAATTTCAGCTAAATTCAGACAAAACTTAGAAGGAATTTTAGATACTATTTTAATTACAGCAGAGATGTTAGAATTAAAAGGAAATCCAAAGAAAAGAGCAAAAGGTGTAGTTATGGAATCTAGACTAGATCCAAAAGTTGGACCAATTGCTGACGTTTTAGTGCAAGAAGGTACTCTTAAAATTGGAGATATCATCGTAGCAGGAGAAGCTTATGGAAAAGTAAGAGCATTACTTAACGATAAAGGTGAAAAATCAGAAGTTGTTTCATTATCTCAACCAGCTGAAGTTATAGGATTCAACATAGTTCCAGAAGCTGGAGACGTAATGTATGTAGTTCAAAATGAACAACATGCTAGAAGAATAGTGGAAGAAGTAGAAAAAGATAGAAAGTTAAATGATCAAAACAAGAAAAAACATATATCTTTAGAAGTTTTATCTCAACATATGGATGATATTAACTTGAAAGAATTAAATCTTATTATAAGAGCTGACTCAAAAGGTTCTGTACAAGCTCTTAAAGAATCATTAAATAAATTATCTACATCAGAAGTAGCAGTAAATATTATCCAAGCTACATCTGGAGCAATATCTGAAAGTGATATTAGATTAGCAGAAGCATCTAATGCAATCATCTTAGGATTTAATGTAAGACCAACTACAAAAGCAATGAGAAATGCAGAAAAAGCTGGTGTAGAGATCAGAACTTCTAGCATCATCTATCAAATAGTAGAAGATATAGAGCAAGCTTTATCAGGAATGTTAGACCCTGAATATAAAGAAGTTTACTTAGGAAGAATTGAGATTAAAAAAGTATTTAAAGTATCTAAAATTGGAAATATAGCTGGTTGTTATGTAGAAGATGGTAAGATTTATGCTGACTCAAAAATCAGAATCCTTAGAAACAGTGTAATGGTATATGATGGAGAATTAGCTTCATTAAAGAGATATCAAGACGATGCTAAAGAAGTTATCGTTGGTCAAGAATGTGGATTAAATATCAAGAACTTTAATGATATTAAAGAGGGAGATACTGTAGAAGCATACAAAATCGATGAAATCCAAAGAACACTAAAAGATGTGAAATAATTATGAGAAAACAAAGATTATTAGGTATTGAAAAACAAATGACAAGAATAATATCTACAGCTTTATTTATGGAAGTAAAAAATCCAAAAATTCAAGGTATGGTATCAGTAACTAAGATGGAAGTAACAGAAGACCTAAGATATGCAGATGCATACTTTAGTGTTTTATCTGTTGGAGATAACAAAGTAGATGAAGCTATAGTTTTAGAAGGGTTGAATGAAATTAGAAAATACTTAAGAAAGAGAGTATCTGAGGAAACAAATCTTAGATATGTTCCTGAAATAAGAGTATTTTTAGACGATACAGTGGCTAGAGCGATAAAAATATCTAACTTAATTGATAAAGTTAACAATTAGGAGGATATGGTATGTATTGGGAATATAATACATATGATGAGTCCCAGGTGACAGATAAAATTGAGAAGCATAATCTATCCACAGAGGTGGTAAAACTCCTACTATCACGAGGGATCAATTCCGATGACGAAATCCAGAAATTTTTAAATGCAAGTGTAGAAGATCTAGAAGATCCATTTGATTTTGAGAGGATGGAGGAAGTCGTAGAAAAAATAGTCAGAGCTAAAGATAACAAAAGTAAGATATTTATCTATGGCGATTATGATGTAGATGGTATAACAGCTTCTGTTTATCTGACTATTGTTTTTAATCTTATCGGGATAGAAACCTCATATTATATTCCAAATCGTATGGATGAAGGGTATGGTCTGAATAGGCAGGCAATAGATTATGTCAATGAAAGAAGTGGAAAGGTAATAATAACAGTAGATACAGGAATTAATTCTGTAGAAGATTTTGAATATGCAAAATCTTTAGGTATCGATGTTATAATTACCGATCATCATAAAATAATAAAAGATAAAAAAGAAAAACTTTTAGTAATTAACCCTAAATTAAGTGAAAACTACAGATTTAAATATCTATCTGGTGCAGGAGTAGCTTTTAAAGTAGCTTGTGCAGTATATAAAAAAATAGGTATCGATCCAAAACAACTATATGAACATTTGGACATAGTGATGATAGGAACTATAGCAGATGTAATGCCTTTAACGGATGAAAATAGAGTTATAGTAAAAAATGGATTGAAAGCTTTGAAAGACACTAAGATAAAAGGGCTCAGATCCCTTCTTAGATATTTAAAGTTATCACCTAAGGATATTAGTACAACAGATATCAGTTTTTTTGTATCACCGTTATTAAATTCTTTGGGACGGATTGGGAAATCAAGAACAGGAGCAGACTTCTTTTTAGAGGGAGATGACAGTGGACTTTATTCTATTATAGAGGATATGAAAAAATCGAACAATAAAAGACGTATTTTTGAGAGAAAAATTTTTAATGAGATCAATGATGAAGTGGAAAAGCTAGAGGATAAAAATAGTTTGAAATATCTATTTTTAAAATCACATGATTGGCATCCAGGTGTTATTGGAGTTGTGGCTAGCAGACTTTCTGTTAGATATAATATTCCAGTTATTCTTATTTCGTTGCAAAACAATTTTGGGAAGGCATCTTGTAGAAGTGTAGCAGGAATTAATATATTTAATATATTAAACAATATATCTGATACCTTAGTTAGATTTGGAGGGCATGATTTGGCTGCGGGGTTTATAGTGGCTAAAGATAAACTAGAAATAGTTGAAAAAGCTATTGCCAAAGGTATTGGAGAATCGACAAAGAAGTACAAAAAAGATATTATAAAGATTGATTATAACTATCCATTAGAGATGGTAGATGATAACTTTATAGGTGAACTTTCTAAAATATCACCTTTTGGATCGGCTAATCCTCATCCATTGTTTGTAGATAAAGATCTAAAATTTGTCAGAGTTAAAAAATTTGGAGTTGAAGATAAACATTTTAAAACTTTTTTAGAAAAAAATGGGAAACTTTACTCTGCAGTTGGATTTAATCTAGCTCATAAGATAGATGAAAATAATTACATGGATGAAATATTTGAAATAGCATACTATCCAGAAAAAATTTGCTATAATAATAATGAAATTATTCAAATTAAGATAAAAGACATAAAGGTAATGGAAGGGTAATTTATGAGTTGTCTGTACGAAGAATATATTCATACAAAAAATTACCGTACTTAGTAATAAGTGCTTAAAGCATTTAAATATATATAATCACATACAAGGAGGAACAAAGAACATGAATTATGAAGTAAAAAAATTAGATAACTCAGTAGTTGAAATCACATTAAAAGTAGAAGGTGCAGAAGTATCTACTGCTAAAAAAGATGCTGTAAAAAAAATAGCTAAGGATGCTGAAATTCCAGGATTCAGAAAGGGACATGCACCTGCATCAGCTATCGAATCTCATTATGAAGGCGTAATCAAAGAAGAAATCACTGACGCTATATTAAAAACTCATTATGAAGCTATCTTAAAGGATGGACAAATTAATCCTGTAGATTACATAAAAACAACTAAAGTAGATTTAGATGGAGAAAAATTTGCCGTTACATTTATGGTAGACGTATTTCCTGAAATCAAATTAGGAGAATACAAAGGTTTAGAAGCTACTAAAGAAGCATTTGAAATGAATGATGAAATAGTAAATAAAGAGATCGAAATGTTGGTATCATCTAAGTCTAACTTAGAAGATGCTGCTGAAGGTCATAAAGCTGAAATGGGAGATACTGTAGATCTTGCATTTGAAGGATTTGTTGATGGTGTAGCTTTCGAAGGTGGAAAATCTGAATCTCATATGTTAAAATTAGGAACTAAATCTTTCATAGATACATTTGAAGAGCAATTAGTAGGATATGAAAAAGATCAAGAGGGAGAAATTGTAGTAAACTTCCCAGCTGAATATAATGCTGAAAACTTAGCTGGAAAAGAAGCTACTTTCAAAGTTAAAATAAATGCAGTAAAAGTAACAGCTACTCCTGAATTAAATGACGAATTTGCAGTAGAAGCAGGATTTGAATCTGTAGAAGATTTAAAAACTAAGAAAACTGAAGAGATCAAAAACAGAGAAGAAGCTAGAGTAGAGGGAGAATACAGACAAACTTTATTAAACCAAGTTTTAGCTAACACTGAAATGACTTTACCTTTATCTATGGTAGCTAGAGAAATCAAAGGAAGAATTTCTGAAATGGAAAGTCAATTAAAATCTCAAGGAATGAACTTAGAGATGTATTTACAAATGTCAGGATCTACAGTTGAGCAGTTAAATGAGCAAGTGAGACCAATGGCAATTGAAAAGATCAAATTAGACCTTATCTTAGATGAGATCGCAAAGATCGAAAAAATTGAATTAACTGATGAAGAGTTAGAAGCTAAATTAGTTGAAGTTTCTGCTATGTATAAGATGGATGTAGACAAGTTAAAAGAAGAGTTAACTAAGGCGAACAACTTAGAGAACTTTACAATGAACTTAAGAACAGATGCTACTATGCAAAAAACTGTTGAATTCATTCAAGCACAAGCTAAATAATTAAATTAAGTATATAGACTTTTGGGACAAATTTTATTTGTCCCTTAAGCTATATATAAGAGGAAGGAATTTTAAATGAAAGAAACTAATGATCAAAAAGTAATAGATGGTTTGAGTGAACGAATGAATAAAAGTCATGTGATGTTAAATACATATTTACTCTCAGGAAATACTGGTATTTTAATATATTTATTTAATAGTATAGATAAAATAAAGTTGACTGTGAATAAAGGAATACTATTTTTATTTGTACTTGTAGTTATAGGGAATGTAGCACTGACATTACTTCAATTATATCTCGCTCACTTCTCATATGAAAAAGAGATCAGTTGGTGGTTAGAAATATCTAAAAAAGAATCAAACAATTCAAAATTAGGTTCTTTATATAAGGCAATCAATACTTTATCCTTACAATCCAAAAGAACAGAAAGATTACAAATTATCGCAACAATAGTTATATTTATATGTTTAATATTTGTGTTTTTGAATTTGATTTTTAATTGAACGATGAATTTTCAACCTCAGTTTCTCCTAATTTAGGAGAAACTATAAAAAGGAAGAGGTCTGAAAAAAAATTAAACTATAGGTTTCTCAAAAATGAGAGAAACCGATAAGAGGGGAAAAGATTCCCATTATTTATTTTATAAGTCATTAAAATTTAATGGTTTTTATAATAAATAATATAAAAAATAAATAAAATTTGGAG
>NZ_JBATVM010000175.1:0-15659 GCF_049671765.1 Psychrilyobacter sp. | reverse complement strand
TTTATTTTAATTACTTTTTTTATATCCCATTCTTGTAACTTTAATACTTTTTGTATCTATTTCAGCCAAGGTAAATAAACCCTTTGGAGAAATATTATATAATTCTAAAAAAATCTTATTGCCAATCCTTTTAAAATCTGCTATTTTCTCTTTTAAGTTTCGTTCTTGGGTTTTTCCTTTTTTTTCTCTCACTTCTATTATCTCTTCACTACTTAATAAATTTTCTAAAGAATCTATCTCCACTGTAGCTCCCTCTACCTCATAAATTAAAATATCAAAATCATTAGCTATCCCAGATTTTTTTGGGACATCATAGATCTCGTGAAATTCAAATCCTTCAGGTGAATTAGAATTTAGAAGTTTTACAATTTCTTCATTGGATAGGTCAGATATTACTTCAGCATCCATCAATTCATTATATGTTTCATCACCTAATGACACAGGATTTCCAAAAGACAACTTCGGTCTAGGGGTAAATCCTTCCGAATGTTTTATAGTAATACCTGTTTTTTTAAAGAGTCTCTCTAAAAATCTTATAGTATCTAAATGTGAGATGTATTTCATATCTCCGATTCTATCAAAGACTATTCTTTTTTTCATATTCATCTCCTCTTTATCGCTTATTATATCTGACAATTTTAACATAAACCATTAAAAAATTCAATGAAAAGAAATGTATCCCTACTTGTATATATTTATTTTTACGACATCTCTCTTTTATTTATTCTCAAAAAAATAAAGGCGATGAAAAGACTAGTAGTCTTTTCATCGCCTTTATTTCTAGCTAAATAAGGGTTCTCTCATTATATCTGGATTAAACATTCACAGTTTCGTGTTTCCCAGGTGAAAAAGCATCTTTTAAAAGATTGACAGAGGTATAAAGAATAACTCCCATAACAACCCAAGTTAAAATATTTATCGGTAGTGATTTTACTAAATAAGCTGCTACTACTACCCCAATCGATCCAAATATTGTTCCCCATAAGGTAACTTTTCTATGATAAGCTCCTTCACGAATAAACTTAGCACTTGCTGCTGGCATTAAATATGCACAAGATCCCATCATAATAGGAAATGCCACTAATGGACTTAATCCAAGAGCATACACCAATGCCATACAAGGCGCATAAAGTCCTATTCCAAGAGTCATAAGTGCTCCTAATACAAAATTCCCTAAAACTGCTATGACTAATTTAATCCCTGTAAGACCAACAGCATCTCCACCAGATGAAAGTATTCCTAGTTTCCCAGCAAACATTATTATTACGACAACTATTAAAGCTATTCCCATATAAAGCTGAACTTTCTTTTCATTCAATCTAGATACATACCCCGCACCTAAAAGTGCTCCCAAAGTTGCAGCTACAAGCATAGATATCAAGGTAACCAAATCAACTTTTACATCTTTGATAAAAATAAGAGCTTCAATGACAATAGGAATAGTCATTGCCGTGTTTAAAGTTCCAGGAATAATCCTGTCATTTACTAATTTAAACTGTTTAAATATTGCTGTCATAGGTGCAAATCCACCAATGCCAAGAGTATCAAAAAAACAAATTGTAAACCCAATGCCACTTAAAGCTGCTTTATTACCTTTCTCTAATTTTTCTTTTCTTTTAACGTCTCTATAATCTTTTAAAAAAACTATAAGATACCATAATCCCATACAAAATAAAGTTCCTAATAAAATTTCAACCATACTTCCTCCTCTTGTAAAACAATACATGTGAAAATAATACCATAGTAATAAGTATTTTACCAATTTTTATTACTATTACAAGACACTAAAGCTAATTATGAAACACTAAAATTAAATTAAAAAATTATTAAAAAAATTATAACTTTTATACCTCAAATTTTACTCTACTTGTAAAAAGTAACTATTTTAGTTAAAATAAAAGAAAAACTTTTTTATAACGAGGAGGACATTCCATGAAAATTCTGCATATTATATCTCAAAAGCCAGGTGATACAGGTAGCGGAATATATTTAAAAAATATAATAAAAGAGTTTACCGATTTAAATCATTCTCAAAGTTTGGTTTGTGGTAGTGAATTTAAGGGTGAATTCAAAGATATCAACATTTGTTCTACCTATGAAGTTATTTTTAATACTCCTGAACTTCCCTTTCCGATTATCGGTATGAGTAATATCATGCCTTATAAAAGTACCGTATACAAAGAAATGGATAGTTCCATGGTAAATCTTTATGAAGCGGCTTTTAAAAAACAAGTTTTAAAAGCTGTAAAGGAATTTAATCCAGATTATATCCTTTGTCACCATCTATATCTTTTAACTGCCTTAGTCAGGGAATGGATTAAAGATGTTAAAGTCATAGGGTTTTGTCATGGTACCGATCTTAGACAAATGAATACACACAGCTTAAAAAACAACTTTATATATGAAAATATTCAAAAATTAGATAAAATAA
Source organism: Psychrilyobacter sp. (assembly GCF_049671765.1). Classification (NCBI taxonomy): domain Bacteria; kingdom Fusobacteriati; phylum Fusobacteriota; class Fusobacteriia; order Fusobacteriales; family Fusobacteriaceae; genus Psychrilyobacter; species Psychrilyobacter sp. Next base: position 13,228 of record NZ_JBATVM010000175.1, on the reverse strand, counting down.
TAGCACTCCACGAAGTTCAAAAAAAAGAAATCCAGAAAATCTATAGTATAGAATCAGATAAAATTATTTCCCTTGGAATAGGCTTTAATAATAAAATTTTTCATCATATCCATACAAAAAAAAATAATGAAATAATTGATATAATTTTTACTGGTAAGATCTCTTACGCAAAGGGAGTTCAATATCTAATAGAAGCCTTTTCTTCTATTAAGATAGATAAAAAGATAAGACTTAACTTAATTGGAATGGGACATGGAAAGGAATATGAAGATATTTTATCCCAAAGTAAAAAAAGTAAAAATAAGATAATATTTTGGGGTATAGTTGAACAAACTAAATTAAAAGAGTTCTACAATAAGGGACATATATTTATCCTCCCCTCTCTTTATGAGGGTCTCCCATTAGTTTTAGTGGAAGCTCTAGCCTGTGGACTGAGAGTCATTTCTTCTGATCTTCCTGGGATAAAGCCTTGGTTTGGAGACAAAATTAATAATTCCAATATGATCACATACATAGATATCCCAGAAAGGATATCGCAAGATCAGTTAGTAAAACAAAATGAAGATATCTATATAGAAAATATAAAGAGTTCCCTTCTAAATTCTTTAGATACTCTCTATCAAACAAACCATAATTTTTCTTTAGACCAATTTACTTGGAAAAATTTAGCTTCTCAACTCGATAATATTTTAAGGGATATAAAAATCAATAATTAGTAAAAAAAATGAAAAATAGGAGAGATTATATGAATTTAAAATGTAAATGTGGAACGAAATACAGACATAAACTCCCTGAATTTACAGGAGATATAGAGGCTACAATCTACACCGACGGAGTAGTCGAAGGACCTGCAACTCCTAGAAAAATAGATGTTTTTATATGCGAGATCTGCAAAACAATAAATTTTGTAAATGAATGTGAAGAAATCCAAGAGAATGCTATTACTTTTTTTCCAGAGCCTACAACTGAAGAATACTTAGAAATTTTAAAAAATAAAAAATTTAAAACCATAAATATTCGAATAAAAACTTGGCAAAAATCCAACGATAAATACAGAGAAATAGATTCTTTAGATGATCTCAAAGTAAAAGTGGAACTTTTAAAATCTACTATTTCAAAAATTCCTTCTATAACTCATTTCAACCAGTATATTACCAAGATGGTAGCAAAAAAAGAAACACTTTCTGAAGAAAAATCTATACTTTTAGTAGAAGAAAAAATTAATGAATTAATCCAAAAAAGAGAGGAAGTTTTCGGTAGATTAAAGGAAAAAGATCATTTAAATAATATTTTAGATCAAATTAAGAATATGGAAGAAATTGGAGAAGCAGAAGTTATTTATACTACTGAAGAAAAAGAAAATATGGAAATTCTTTTAGATATTTTAGGAGAGAGTAATGCCGAGAAGATTTTGAAAGCAGAACTTTTTAGAAATCTAGGGCAATTTAAAAAATCTATAACTATGATAGATGAAATAAATGCAAAACAATATGAAAAAATTAAAGAACTCATAAAACAGTTAAGCGAAAGAGATCTGAAAAAACCAGCTAGGTTAAACTCTTAATTAATTAAAGAAAAAAAATATCTATAATAGTTATATATTTATAGTAGCCACTAAATTTAAAAGTCGCACATATTCACTCTAATTCATTAAAAAATTATATTTTTATAAGTTTTTTAGTGATTTTATAAGTTTTTTAATGTATACTCCTATATAGTGATATAATTTAAGATTTAAAGTCTTTACTATTTTTAGGAGGTGAGGTCCTGTGTACGCAACAGGTGAAAAACCAGGCGAAGGAACTTATATTTGTACTATATGTGGCTTAGGGATAATCATTGATAGTAATAGTGATGAATTACCAAGATGTCCAGATTGTAATGCTACTTTCTACAATGAAATATTTTAAAAGGGTGGGCTAACCACCCTTTTTTATTATCTAGAAAATTGAATATTTAGTAACTATGATATACTTTATAATAATCGCAATTGGAGGTGTTAACTTGAAAGGAAGAGTCTATTTAGAACATGATTTTCTTGGTATCATTGAGATTACTGAAGAAACAAACGGAATAAGTGGTATTTATTTTTTAGATGTAAAAGAAAAAGAAGAAATACCTAGTAAAGAAGTCATAAAATGCAAAAAAGAATTAAAAGAATATTTTGGAAATAAAAGAACTACATTTACTATAAAAATTGATTTCCAAGGCGGTACAGAATTTCAAAGGGCATGTTGGAAAGCCATGTATAAGATCCCATATGGAAAAACTATTTCTTATTCCGAAGAGGCTCAATCTATTAATAATCCTAAAGCTGTGAGGGCTGTAGGAGGAGCAAACGGGAAAAACCCAATTTCAATTATAGTGCCCTGACATAGAGTCATAGGTAAGTCGGGTAAACTTACAGGATTTTCATCTGGTCTTTGGAGAAAAGAATATCTTCTTAAATTAGAAAAAAAAAATAAAAAAAAGATCTAGCTAATTCTGCTAGATCTAATTTTTTTACTTATTTTACCCATTCCATCAATAATTCAATTCCAGTTATATTTTTATCTATGTATAATTTTTTTCTTTTTATCTAGACAACCCATCATCGTTTTTATCTTTTCTTTTTCAGCAAACTTATGACCATGATTTATCTTATTTTCCATATTTTTGATTTCTCTTTTTAATTTTAAATAACTAGCTAATCTTTCTTTCTTTAAATCTCCATTTTCTATAGCTTTATTTATTGCACATCCAGGTTCGTTCCCATGGGTACAATCAGAAAATCTGCATTGGCTTACGAGGACCTCTACATCTTCAAATGAACTACTAGTGTCGCCGCTCCACATTTGGATCTCTCTCATACCAGGAGTATCTATGATATATCCATCTCCTACTTTAAACATCTCTCTTCTTGTTGTAGTGTGTTTACCTTTGTCGTCAATGGTTCTTATTTCCTTTGTTTTTATTATTTCATTTCCAAGAAGTCTATTAATAAGAGTTGATTTTCCTACTCCAGATGATCCAATAAGACCTATGGTTTTTTCGTCCTTTAAATAATCTTTAATTTCATCTATTCCTCTGCCTTCATATGTAGAGATTACATGGATAGGTACTCCAAAAGCTATCTCCTCTAAACTGGTAACCTTTTGATCCACTTCGTCATCTAAATCCGCTTTGGTTAATATAAAGCAAGGTTTTGCTCCTGATTCATATACCATTGTTAAATATCTTTCTAGTCTAGCCAGGTTAAAATCTTTATTTAAAGAAGTAACTATAAAGATAAAGTCTATATTACTTACTATGGGCTGCTCTTTTATCTCTTTTCCTGCTGCTTTTCTTGATAAGATAGTTTTTCTCGGGTAGATTTTGATTATCTGCTCCTCAGGGCTGATTTCTACATAGTCACCGACTACTGGAAAATTAGCACTCTTTATCATATTTCCTGTTATTGGTGCATTAAGTTCTCTATTTTCCATTGAGACCCTATATAAATTTTTAAATACTGATATAATTCTGCCTTTCATTTTTTCCTCCTAATTATTATATAATTTCTTAACGGAGGGCCCTTTTTATTTTAGGTTTCCTCCAAAATTTGCTATTATCATAATTCATCTCCTTTTTATATTTGTTTAATGACTAACTCATTATAACCTAAGTTTATAATATTTTATATAAAAATAACAAAAAAGTAATGTGACAATTCATAGGGGCAAGGATAACTTAGGTTTTAAATTTTTCCATATTTTAGCGAGAGCCCCTTGAGAGTATAATTTTCTATATAATAAAAATAAGTAAAATCAAGAATTCTTGATTTTACTTATTTGAAAATTTAAATTTATTTGTTAGAAATTACTTTTTTTCTGTTAAAGTATGAAATCATAAGTACAGACCAAATAACTAGAATTACACTGATAACATGGGGAGCGCGGAACCCATAAAACATCAGGTCTTCACTTCTAAAGAAACTGACAAAAGTCCTGATTAGACTATACTCTATTATATAGATAAACCAAACTGTTCCTGCTTTATAATTTTTACGTTTAAAGAAAAACCAAATAGATATAAAAGCCATAAAGTTTAATATTAACTCATATAACATAGCCGGATGTAAAGCTAACCCTGGAAATTCTCTTCCTGCTGGAGATGGATCTGGAAATACAATCCCCCAAGGAACTAATTCTTTAAACTTCATTTGAGCAGTCAAACTAAGAGAGTTATAGGTGTTATACCACTCTACAAATTTTGGTTTAATAGAAAATATAATACTAAAAGGTGTAAATGTAGGAACCCCATGAACTTCTCCATTCATAAAATTACCTATCCGACCAATAGCTTGACCTAAGATAAATGGTGCAGCAGCAATATCTCCTAAACTCCACATAGATATTTTATGTTTTTTAGCAAATAAATATGTACCGACTATTCCTCCTAAAATTCCTCCATGGATGGCCATTCCGCCTTTCCAAACTGCCAATATATCTCCTATATGACTAAAGTAGTAAGTAGGATTAAATAAGACATAATATAACCTTCCTCCTAATAAACCAGAGATCATAGCTATAAAGGCAAAATTTTCCATGAGAGTAGGATCGAACCCCTTTCTCTTTCCCTCTATTTTAACTAGTTCAATTCCTAATAAAAATGCAATGGCATACATAAGACCATAATAGTGTACCTCAAAACTTCCAATGGTAAAAAATACCGGATCCATAAAATAACCTCCTAAAATTATTGACATCTTTAGAATTATACCATAAACTTGAATTAGAATATAAAATTATAAAGATATTATTTTTTTCACTTGTTTGGAAATGGAATATTTGATATTATATAATAAGGTTAGAATTAAAATTGTTTAAATTTAAATGAAAAAATTACTTAAAAGACAAATATAACGTACGCTTAGATTAAAATTATTGAGGAGGAGTTAGAATGCATAATGTTGAAAAAATAAGTGAAGATATTTTTTGGGTTGGGGTAAATGATCGAAAAACTCAAAGATTTGAGAACTATTTACCATTGGATAAAGGAGTTTCTTATAACTCATACCTTATCTTAGATGAAAAAGTAGCACTTATCGATACAGTAGAGATTGGAACTAGTGAAAATTTCTTAGAGAAAATAGAAGGTGTATTACAAGGTAGAAAGATTGATTATTTAATAATAAATCATATGGAACCAGACCATGCAGGAGCTATAAAAGATGTAATTAGATTATATCCAGATGTTATTTTAGTAGGAAACGTAAAAACTTTTCCAATGCTAGATGCATTTTATGACTGCTTAAAAGAACGTTGTGAAAACAATAGGTTTGTAGTTAAGGAAGGAGATACTTTAGATTTAGGGAAACACTCTCTTACATTTGCTATGATACCTATGGTACACTGGCCTGAATCTATGGTTTCATTTGAGTCTACTACAGGAACATTATTTTCAAATGATGCATTTGGAAGTTTTGGTTCATTAGATGGAGGGATCTTTGATGATCAATTAAACCTTAGTTTCTATGAGGATGAAATGAGAAGATATTATTCAAATATCGTAGGGAAATATGGAGCTCCTACACAGGCTGCTATAAAAAAATTAGGAGGATTAGATATTAAATGTATCGCTCCTTGTCATGGACCTGTATGGAGAACAGAAATAACTAGAGTATTAGGTCACTATGATGCATGGTCTAAGATGGAACCAGAGGCAGAAGGTGTAGTAATAGTTTATGGTTCAATGTATGGAAATACAGAAAAGATGGCAAATGCAATTGCAAGACAACTATCTAAAGAAGGAATCATAGATATAAAAATGTATGACGCATCTAAAACAGATCATTCATATATAATCAGTGATATATGGAAATATCAAGGGTTAATGATTGGATCTTGCTCACATAATAATGCAGTTTATCCAAAAGTTCAACCAATTTTATCTAAACTACAAAACTACGGATTAAAAAATAGATATCTAGGTATCTTTGGAAATATGATGTGGAGTGGAGGAGGAGTAAAAGGAATACAAGCTTTTGCTGATTCACTTAGAGGAGTAGAGGTTATAGGAGAATCTGTAGAAGTAAAAGGAACTCCAAGATCTGAAGATTATACAAAATTAGAAGCTATTGCAACTGCTATGGCTGACAAATTAAAAGAAGTAAGAAAATAGAAGAATTCATATAAAAAAAGAAGCTAGAGAGGATATTCTATCCTCTCTAGCTTCTTTTATATATATAACTTTATATTTTTTAGTTTTTAGATGCTTCGATCAATAGATCAGTCATATTATTTGCAAACTCCATTGGATCTTCTAATTGAAATCCTTCGATAAGTAAAGCTTGAGAATATAATACTTCTGCATATTTATTTAAATTTTCAGGATGTATTTCATTCACTTTGATCAAAGCTTTAAATAATTCATGGTTTGAATTTATTTCTAAAATTCTCTCTGCTTTGACCCCACCCATAGGGTTATCTCCAGGCATCTCAGCCATCAATTTTTCCATCTCAAACGAGACTCCATTTGTACCACTGACAAGGCAAACAGCACTAGATTTAAGTCTTGTAGTAGGTCTAACTTTAGAAATTTTATCTCCTAAAGCTTCTTTAATCTTCGTAAATAAGTCAGAATTATCTTTTTCTACCTCATCTAACATCTTCTTGTCATCATCACTAGAAAGTTCTTCATTAGCTTCATGAATAGATTTAAAAGTAATATCTTCAAAGCTTCCTAAAGATTTGATAGCAAATTCATCTATTTTATCAATAAAGTATAAAACTTCCCACCCTTTTTCTTTAATTCCTTCCAATTGAGGCATTTTTTCTAGACTTTTGATATTATCTCCAGAAACATAGTAGATATGCTTTTGATCTTCAAGCATTCTTTCTTTATATTCTGCCAAAGTAGTCATATCTTTATCTTTTGTAGTGTTAAAAATCAAAAGATTTTTTAATGTATCTTTATGTCTCCCAAAATTTTCATAAATTCCACCTTTAATATTTATACCAAATTCTTTCCAAAATTTTAAATATTCATCTCTATCCGTTTTTAACATTTTTTCCAGTTCTTTTTGGATTTTTTTCTCTAGGTTTTTAGCTATTACTCCTAATTGTCTATTCTGTTGTAATATTTCACGAGATATATTTAGAGAAAGGTCTGGAGAATCTACTAGTCCCTTGATAAATCTAAAATGATCTGGGATTAATTCCTTACATTTTTCCATGATGAAAATATTTTTACTATATAATTGAAGTCCTTGTTCAAACTCTTTAGAATAAAAATCCATAGGAGTTTTAGAAGGGATATAAAGTAATGCTGAATAATCTAAATTTCCCTCTACCTTAAAATGAATAGTTTTTAATGGGTTTGTCCAATCGTGGAATTTTCCTTGATAAAATTCATTGTATTCCTCTTCTGTAATATCAGTCTTAGACTTTTTCCATAGAGGAGTTTGAGAATTTATTTTTTCTTGTTCTATTGTTTCTATTTTTTCCTTAGTTTTTTCATCTTCAACAGTTTTAGTTACCTCAAGTAATATTGGGTATCTTACATAGTCAGAATATTTTTGAATCAATTCCTTAATTTTGTATTCTTCTAAATATTCTTCATTTGAGTCCTCTTTGTTTTCTTCAGATCGAAGATGAAGGATGATTTCTGTTCCCCTATCAGATTTTTTAGTGTCTTCTATGGTAAAACTACCTTCTCCTGTAGATATCCATTTAACTCCTGTATCAGAATCAGCACTTTTAGTTTTAAGAATTATCTTATCGGCAATCATAAATGCTGAGTAGAACCCAACTCCGAATTGTCCAATGATAGAAAGATCCTCTTTGTTGTTTTTAGCTTCTTTTAGAGCTTCTGTAAATGCACGGGATCCTGATTTTGCAATGGTACCGATATTTGAAATAACCTCTTCATGGGTCATTCCAATACCATTATCTTTGATAGTAATGGTTTTTTCATGTTTATCTATAAATATTTCTATCTTAAATTCACTGTTATCTTTTAATATTTCTTGATCCGTAAGAGCTTTAAATTTTAGTTTATCCAGGGCATCGCTGGAATTGGAAATTAATTCTCTTAAAAAAATTTCTTTATGTGTGTAGATAGAATGGATCATTAGGTTTAATAGTTCTTTAGTTTCAGTTTGAAAATTTAACGTTTCTTTATGCATAGTAAATCCTCCTAAAAAATTTTAGCACTCATTGTTCTAGTATGCTAATTAATTTTTAACACATTTTAACTGCAGTTGTCAACTGATCTTTCAGTGGAAAACTCTATATTCTTAATGAATTTTTACTCTATGTTTACCTTAAATTCATATAGAAAATACAATTAGATGATAAACTTACCTTAAATTATTAGAGGAGGAAAAAGGTGTATCTAAGTGATTATCATATACATAGTAAAATTTCAGGCGATTCTAAAGAGGAATTGGAATTAATATTTGAAACTGCTATAAAAAAAGTTGAATTCAAAGCAATAAATTAAGAATAGGAGGAGAACAAGATGAAAAAAATGTTTTTAAGTATATTGATAGGATTAACATTAATAAGTTGTGGGGGAGAAAAAATAACAGAGAACAAGAGTCCGAAAAATTTAACTTTAGATGAATTGATTGTAGCTGCTAAAAAAGAGGGACAAGTGAACAGTTTAGGGATGCCAGATACTTGGGCAAACTGGAAGGAAACATGGAAAAATATAAATGATATCTATGGATTAGATCATGTAGATACAGATATGTCCAGTGCTCAAGAAGTGGCAAAATTTAAAGCAGAAAAGAAACAAGCTAGTGCTGATATTGGAGATGTAGGTTTTGAATTTGGAGGAATAGCAAGAGCAGAAGGTGTAACTCAAAGTTATAAACCAACTACATGGGATGAAATCCCAACATGGGCAAAGGATAAGGATGGACACTGGGCTTTAGCATATACTGGAACAATTGCCTTTATCATAAATAAAGATTTGGTAGACAAAATCCCAAGGAGTTGGAAAGATCTCAAAGAAGGGAAACAGAGGATATCAATAGGAAATGTAGGAATCGCAACACAAGCAAACGCTGCTCTTTTAGCTGCAACTATTGCAATGGGAGGCAGTGAAGGGAATATTGAACCAGGCTACAATTATTTTAAAAAAATTGCCAAAGAGAAGAGATTAGCATTGAACGACCCAAGTATCGCTAATCTAGAAAAAGGAGAGGTAGAGGTAGGTCTTATATGGGATTTCAATGCATTAGCATATAGAGATTTATTGGGTAATGATAAATTTGAAGTACTTATTCCTCAAGATGGATCATTTATAAGTGGATATACGACTATCATAAATAGGTATGCTAAACATCCAAATGCTGCCAAGCTAACACGAGAGTATATTTTTAGTGATAAGGGGCAACTTAACTTAGCAAGAGGATATGCCAAACCCATAAGAAATATAAAACTTCCTGACGATGTAAAGTCTATGCTACTACCAAATGAGCAATATAAAAATGTAAAGCCTATAAAGGATTTTGGTGTTTGGGCAAAAACAGCAAGAGAGATCCCTCTAAAATGGCAAGAGGAAGTCTTATATTTTAGGAAATAGGAGGAAAAATGAAAGAAAAATTAATTTTAATAATAATTGACGGATTAAATTATGATGTGTCAAAAGAAATGGGGTATATGAAAGCTTTAGAAGAAGCTGGAAAAGCTAATTTTTATAAGATTAAGGCAGAACTTCCAACTCTATCTAGGCCTCTTTACGAAACAATTTTAACTGGAATAACCCCAATAGAACATGGAATAGTCAATAATCAAATAAATAGACTTTCAAAAGAAGAAAATATATTTTCAATCGCGAAAAAAAAAGATCTTAGAACAGGTGCAGCTTCTTATTATTGGATGAGCGAGCTATATAATTCAACTCCTTTTGATAGAAATAATGACATGTATACTGAAGATACTGGGAAAAATATACAATATGGAAGATTTTACTGTGAAGATAACTACCCTGATAGTCATCTTTTTGTTGATGGAGAATGGATCAGAAAAAAATATGATCCTCATTTCTTATTAATACATTCAATGAATGTAGATGACTGTGGACACAAACATGGTGAAGACAGCTTAAAATATAGAAATAGTGCTAGAAATATAGATAGAATTCTTGGTGAATGGTTGCCACTTTGGGTGAATAAAAGCTATCAAATTATAGTTACAGCAGATCATGGGATGAATATTGATAAAACTCATGGGAGTAACTCTAAAAAGGAGAGGGAGATCCCTCTATGGTTAATTGGAGATAGACTTAATTTAATAGAGGGAAGTGAAGTATCACAACTACATATAGCCCCAATTATTTGTAATATATTAGGAATAAAACAAAGTACGAAGATGCTAGAGATAAAAAAAATTTAGGAGGGGAGGTTTAGATGGAGCAAGTAGTTATTTTTAAAAAAAATCATGTGTGGTGTCAAATAAGTAAAAAAAAAAGAGACGGTAAATTTGGTGCAATAACTCTACTCTTACCATTTATTTTGATGATAATTATGTTTCAAATACTTCCCCTTCTGACAGTAGCAGAAGGGAGTTTAAGGCAAGATGGAATGTCTACTTACTCTTTTTATAACTATATTTATATTTTTAAAAATAAATTCTTCAGACAAAGTATAATAAATAGTTTAGAAATATCTTTCTATTCAACAATTATTGGTCTTATAATTGCTTTTCAAGGTGCTTACTCTATAAGTAAATTAAATGGAAAGGTAAGAAAAAGAATTCTTTTATTGTCTAACATGACATCTAATTTTTCAGGGTTGCCCTTAGCATTTGCATTTATAGTTTTATTGGGAACCAATGGAGTTTTAACAATTATTTTAAGAAGGGCAGGGTTGGTAGACGGATTTGATATCTATTCCAAAGCAGGACTGACGTTGGTATATATATATTTTCAAATATCTTTAGGGATCCTCCTTCTGTACCCAAGTTTTGATATGATTAGAGAGGAATGGTATGAAGCAGCTAGTATATTAGGAGCAACAAAATTTGAATTTTGGAGAAAGATTGCATTGCCCGTATTACTTCCTAGTGTTTTAGGAACAGGGATTCTATTATTTGCAAATGCAATGGGAGCATATGCCACAACTTATGGATTAGTCTTATCTAACTACAACGTTATCCCTATTAGGATAGGGAGTTTAGTCTCAGGAGATATATTTTTAAAGCCAAATTTAGCAGGAGCTCTAGCAATCGTGATGACATTGATTTTAACTTTTATAATTACAGTAAATGAGCTACTCATAAAGAATGGAAGGAGGAGAAATGGAAAGAAGTAGTATTAGAAAACATATGATAATTTCATGGGGGATATTAATGTTCTTATTTATACCAATGATAGCCACTTTAGCTTATTCTCTTAGCAGTAGTTGGGGAGCAACAATACTTCCAGATGGAATAACTTTTAAGTGGTATAAAGATCTTTTTTTTGAAAAAAGATTTTTAGAAGCACTGGGAAGAAGTATAAATATAAGTGTTATGTCATTATCTGTAAGCACATTGGTAATAGTGCCGGCAGTACTTGTTATATATTATTATTTCCCAAAAGGGTTAAAAATTATGGATATTCTTTCTATAATACCATTTACTATTCCTGGTGTTGTTATGGTAGTAGGATTTTTAAAGATCTATTCTAGTGGCCCAATAGTTTTAGTAGGAACAAAATGGATCCTTATAGGAGCTCACTTTACCTTAATATTTCCATTTTTATATAGAGGAATAATAAATAATTTAGAAGGAATAGATGTAAGAAAACTAATTGAGGCAGCTAATATGCTGGGAGCATCAAATTTTCAAGGGTTTAAAATGGTAATAATTCCAAATCTAAGTAAAGGTTTTATCGCAACTTTATTACTATCCTTTTCATTGATCTTTGGAGAGTTTTTATATTCAAACATGCTTGCAGGAGGATCATACGAGACAATACAAGTATATCTTTTCAACATGAAAGCGAAAAGTGGTCATTTTACAGGGGCAATAGTGATAACATATTTTCTATTTATACTAGCGACAACCATAGGAGCATTTAAATTAAATAATATAATAAAAAAGGAGAAATAAAATATGTCTTTTATAAAGATTAGAAACCTTTCAAAACAATATGGAGATGTAAGTGTTTTTAAAAATGTAAATCTTGATGTAAAAAAAGGAGAATTTATAACTCTTTTAGGGCCATCAGGATGTGGGAAGAGTACACTTTTAAGGTGTGTAGCAGGATTGAGTGAAAGTAATAGTGGAGAAATAATTATGAATGGAGAAGTTATAAATGATACACCTCCTAAAGATAGAGGAATAGGGATGGTATTCCAAAATTATGCTCTTTTTCCGAATATGACAGTAAAAGAAAATGTAGCTTTTGGTTTAAAAATAAAAAAACAAGATAATATAGAGGAAAAAGTTAAAAAATATTTAGATATGGTAGAGTTAAACGAACGGGAAGATTACTATCCTCATGAACTTTCTGGTGGTCAAAAACAGAGGGTAGCTTTAGCTAGAACCCTTATTATGGAACCACAGATAATATTATTAGATGAACCTCTATCGGCATTAGATGCTAAAATAAGAAAAAATTTCTGAGATACAAAAAAAATTAGGGATAACTACTATTTTTGTAACCCATGATCAGGAGGAAGCTTTAACCATATCAGATAGAGTTTTCATTATGAAAGATGGAAATTTTGCACAAATAGGAACTCCAGAAGAAGTTTATACTCAGCCTCTGAGTGAGTTTGTTGTAAGGTTTATTGGTAATTATAATATTTTTGAAAGAGAAGAGGTAGAATCAATATTTAAATGGAAAGTAGAAAAAAATATTTTGGCAATAAGACCAGAATCTATCTATATCAAGGAAGAAGGCAGAAATTATATTAAAGATAACTTTGTAATCATAAAAGCTAAAATAATAAAAAGTGCTGTTTTGGGAAATATAATAAGATATAGAGTCGAAAAAAATGGGGTTGAGTTTGTTGTGGATCTATTAAATAGAGGAGAGAATAAACTATATAAAATCGGTTTAGAAATAGAGCTTTTATTTATGAAAGCTGAAATGAAAACTTTTTAAGAATAAAAGAGAGATTTATCTGATATTACGGGTCTATCCGGGTCTATCCCGAATTACGTGTACATTCAATTCCTAACTACTAGAGGAGAGCTGTTAAAACGGCTCTTTTTTTACATATATTTTTCTACTTGTTCTGGATAAATTATCACTAACATTCTTAATATTT
>NZ_JBATVM010000174.1:0-32749 GCF_049671765.1 Psychrilyobacter sp. | reverse complement strand
TTGAACTATTATGTATGGAATTTCTTGTGCTCCTAATTCTTTTACTACGTTTTTAGTAACTTTTAGTTGATGTTCATATTCCTCATTGGACACATCCACAACATATAAAAGTAGATCAGCTTCTTTAACTTCTTCTAATGTTGACATAAAGGCATCAACCAAAGTATGGGGTAATTTACTCACAAATCCAACTGTATCTGTTAATATAAATTCTAAATTATTTTTTAATTTCACTTTTCTATGAAATGGATCTAATGTAGCAAACAACATATCTGCAACTGGTGATTCATGTTTACTCTTTATCGGGTTGTTTATTCTTAAAAAAGTATTCATCAAAGTTGATTTTCCAGCATTTGTATATCCGATTAAGGCCACTGTCTGTAGATGACTTTTCTTTCTCTTATTTTTTTGTACTTCCCTTTGTTTTTTTAGTGTTTCTATGGATCTTTCTACATCCTTTATCCTTTTATCGATAGTTCTTCTATCAAGCTCCATCTTTTTTTCCCCTAGTCCTCTAGATCCTATTCCTCCAGCTTGTTTAGATAACTGAGTACTCCCTCCTACAATCCTAGGTTTTTCATATCTTAATCTGGCTAATTCTACTTGTAATTTCCCTTCCTTACTCTTAGCTCTATTGGCAAATATATCTAAAATTAAACTCGTTCTATCAATTATTTCCATATCCAATTCACTCTCTAAATTTCTTATCTGTATTCCAGAAAGTTCATCATCTACCAAGAGAATATCAGCACCGTATCTAGCTGCTAAAGCTTTTATTTCCTCTAATTTACCGCTTCCTAAATACGTTCCTACCTCGATTCTATTCTTCTTCTGACTTATCGTATAAACAGTCTCTATTCCAGCAGCATGAGATAGTTCCTTTAACTCTGCTAAAGAATCTTCTAAAGATACATTACTTTTTCTAGCAAAGACCTCTATTCCTACAACTATCGCTTTCCCAATAACACTGTCTATGAAACCCTTTACTTTTCCTGGTCTTCCCATTAATTTCTCCTTTATCTAATTTTCTATTATTTTTTTTAATTCTTCATACTCTTCCTTGGTGATTTCTCCTTTAACTAACCTCATTTTCAGTCTTTCTAAAGGAGTCTCTGATTTCTGAAGAAATTCACCATCCTTTCTCTTCAAAAATCTATAGATTAAGTATAACAATATTAGTGGTAAAATAAAACCTGCTACTCCTCTAAATAACATAAATACCCAATAAATTCCTCCTGATAATCCATACATAGTCTCATGATTTATCATATGACTGCCCATATTATACCTCCTTGGATACTTTTTCTAAAGTAAACCAAAATTTTATGCCGTTTTCTATATTTTTTACACCAAATTCCGATCTATGTCTTTCTAATATCCCATTAACTATAGTGAGACCAAGTCCTGTCCCTCCATATTTTCTATTTCTAGATGTTTCTACTCTATAAAATGGTTTCCAAATATTTTCTAATTTTTCTTCTGGAATGGAAGAACCTGTATTTATTATTTCTATTCTAGCTTTATTTTTTATAGTTTCTAAATTTATCCTAAGTTCCCCACCATTTTCTACGTAGGATACACCATTACTTAAAAGATTATTTATAACTTGTCTTATTTTAAAATCATCTCCTAAAGCCACTAAACCTTCTTCTAAATTTAATATTAAACTTACATTTTTCTTCCCTAAATCAATTTTATATTTAAAACTTTCTTCCCTTAAAAGACCAAATAAATCTAATTTATTTATCTCTATATCTACTATTTTTTCTTCTAATTTTATAAGTTTTATGAGTTCGTTCAAAAGGGTACTTATACTATTTCCTTCTGACATAATAGTCTTTAAATATTCCTTTCCCTCCTCCTTGTTTTCAATCAAATCATAAAGGAGCATCTCGGCATGAGTATTTATAACTGTTACTGGTGTCTTTATCTCATGAGTCACGCTAGCAATAAACTCCTTTCTGAGTTCATCTATTTTTTTTCTCTTTTCTACCTCATTTTTGAGTTTTATATTGGACAATTTTAACTGTCCTATATTTTTTTCTAATTCAGAGGAGAGAAAATTTATATTACCACCTAATTCTTCTAGCTCATCCCCACTTTTTATATTGGTCCTATAAGAAAAATCCATATTTACCATCCTTTTTATAATAGAATTTAAAGCTATTATAGGCCGAGTAATGTGAAGAGAAAATATATATACAAAAAAAAGTGATCCTATCAATATAGCTATTCCTTCATAGATATAAAACTCATTGACTATTCCAACTGTACTTTCTATAGAATCCATAGATATCCTCAGAGTTATAAATTGTCCTGTAGGAAGTAATTTATAATATTCTAAATGTTCCATCCCCCTATGATTGGTTATCCTATTTCCCTCATTATTTTCATCTAATTTATATCTCTCTAGGCGTCTAGTTTTTTTATCAAATGGACCTCTTTCCATAGGCCTTCTTTCATCTATTTGTTCTCTTCCTAAACTCCTATTATTTTGGTCTAATCGACCTCCTTCTAGACGTCTAGGATTTATTCTACTCATCATATCTATTGTAATATTATATTTTTGTGCATAGGTCTCTAATTCTTCAACTGTAGGAACTCCCTTGGAAAGTTTCTTTCTCACTTCCTTTATCTGAGCTATCCTTCTATCAGAATAAAAATCTTCTAAATAGTTATTATTTATATATATTCCTCCAACTATTACTAAGGATACAAGAGCTAGAGAGAATATAAATACTTTATGAGTCAGTTTTAGTTTCATCTTTTATCCACCTCAAATTTATAACCTATCCCTCTTACAGTAGTTATATGTTCTGGACCAATTTTTTTTCGCAAAGTTTTTATATGGGTATCTACAGTTCTATAGTCTCCATCATATGCAAAATCCCATACGTCAGCTAATATTTTTTCCCTATTTAGAACTATTCCACTATTCAATATCAAATAATTTAATAGTTCAAACTCTTTAGGAGATATATTAATCTCTTTTTCTTTTATATAAACCTTATGGTTATTTGAGTCGATTTCTAAAACACCATATTTTTTATTCCCTCCTATTAAGTTTAGAAGTTTTTTAACCCGTGCAATCAATATTTTCAAACTAAATGGTTTCTTCAAATAATCATTTGCTCCTACTTCTAATCCTTCTACTTCATCGTCTTCTTGAGATTTTGCTGTGAGCATCAAGACTGGTAAACTAGACTCTTCTCTAATCATCTTTAATACTTCAATACCATTTATTTTAGGTATCATCCAGTCAAGTATTACTAAATCTATCTTCTTACTATAGAATATATCCATAGCTTCCGCCCCATCACAAGCTTCTAAGACCTCAAATTCATTCATTTCCAATATTTTTTTTATGACTTTCCTTATATTTTTCTCATCTTCAACAACTAATATTTTCATAATTCCTCCTACTCTATGGAATCGTACGAGCAATTAATGAATTACTCCTCCTAGAAATTAAATTTATTTTTATCATCCCATATTATTATGAAATTAATGTGAAGACTAATTTTACTCCTGCTTTTCCTACTCCCCATAGAGATTCTATATTTTTTATTAAAAAACCATAAAAATTAGGATCTATATAACAAGCAATTCCTAAAAACAACAATAAAAAAGATCCTGTAGGCCTTATTAATTTTTCTTCTTTTCTCCTATTTAATCCAAGTAATAAAAGTCCTAAAATTAAAAATAAAATTGTTTCTTCTACAGAATTACTTAGTCTTATTCCTATAGTAAGTGAAATAAAAGTAAATAAAAGAAAGAGAATTATACTTCCCCATTTTTTTATTTTTCTATTTAAGATTGGAACATGTAAAAGAGCACTTCCTTTCCATCCTTTTGGAAATAAGTCATATAGAAAATGTATTCCCATTCCTATGGAAAACCCCATTATAAAATATCTAAATCCGATCTCTTCTTCTCCTCCAAATCCTAAAAATCTACCTTGCTTATTTAAATATATATATATGAAAAAAATTATAATTAGCGGACTGTGAGTTAGTATAGACCTATGTTTTAATTTCAGTTTGAAATCCCAATCGGGATATTTTATTCCTATAAATACGGAGAATGCTCCCATCACTAAGCCTATTGTGTCTATCGTTGTAAAATCTAAATTCTGCATTTTTCCTACCTTTAATTTTTTTATTTTCGACACAGAGTTCCACAGAGATAAAAAAATCCCCAGAGAAAGGTTATCTTTAATACTCCTATTTTAGTACTATTCAACTCTGTGACCAAGTTTTAATTCTTCATTATTCACTTTCAATTATAAGTTATAATATCTTCATAAATTCTGTATCTTTCCTCTCCTAATATTTTCATCATCTCAATATTAGAATAGATCACATCATTTTTTTCTTTATAGATTTCAATTTTTTTTATTTCTTTTTTAGTAAGCCCATAATATTTAAGCATTTTTGTAGAAGCTGAATTTATTTTTAATTCATTTAAATTTCCACCGTCTCTTATCTCTATTTTTTTTGATAATTTTTCTACGGTTTTATCTCCTATCCCAGCTATTCTAGATAGATCTTTTAGATTTTCGACCCTTCCTACTATCTCTTTATACTCAAATATTTTTTTAGCGATACTAAGAGTTATCCCTACTTTTAAATAATTCTCTATCTCAGCATTATTTACATTTAATTTTTTCATTTCATCGCTACTACTAAAAATCATCTCTTTTTTCAGTTTTATACTCTTTTTTTCTGGCCTTGTTTTATTGTAAATAAAACTTGTAGTTAGTATCACTACAATTATAATAACCAACTTTACATTTTGATTCATCCTACTCACCCCTTACATATAGAGTAAAAAAAAAATTAACTAATTTTTTCGTCACAGATTACTTAGATTTTAGAACCTCTTTATCACAGAGTTACACTGAGATTTCTCCGTATACTCTCTTTTTTTGCTCTGTGTATCTCCGTGTCCAAGTTTTTTTTACCTTTTTCTTAGTTTTAAATAAAACAGCCTTTTTATTATGACCCTGTATTAAAGATCCTCAACTCCTACTTTCCCTCCTCTCCTAAATTAGGTGAGGAGATGGTAGTGAGGTTTTTTATTTAAATAACTCCAATTTCTTAGGTAATCTTTCCTTCATCTGCTTTACATAAGCAATAGGTTCCTTAGGACTTACTATTCTCTTTATTTTATCTACTGTAAGACTTTCAGCTACTACCGATTTAGTTATTGCTCCTCCTCCTAATCCAAGGGTTGATTGATTTTCTTCTATCATCTCAATATTAAATATTGATTCTGTTCCTTCTACGGCAAATCCCATATTTTCTCCACATTCAAGACTATTTTTCTGCCTATACATATAATACGGTTTCATTTTCTTTTCTTCCGTAACCTCATATAATTTTCTTTCTATCTTTTCATAATCAAGAGGTATAGACGTCTGAACATCTTTAAATAAAACAGAAGCTTTTTTTAATGCAAGCACATGGGTTGTCAAATTTTCAGCAGGATATTTTTTTAACTCCTCCAAAGTATATAAGATATCTTCTGTCGTCTCATCAGGTAACCCCAAAATTAGGTCCATATTAATTATCAAACCTATTTTTTTAGCATAATTAAACATTTCATCAAATTTATTTCTGTCCAAAGGACGATTCATTTTTTCTAAAGTTTTCAAATTAAATGTTTGAGGATTTAAGCTGATCCTTTCAACTCCGTAAGATTTCATTATATCTAATTTTTTAAAGGTAAGCGTATCTACTCTCCCCGCTTCTAAAGTGAATTCTTTTAGATCAATTAAATTTATATTATCTTTTATTGATTTCAAGACCCTTTCCATATCTATTTCTGTCAGTATACTAGGTGTCCCTCCTCCAATATAAAGAGATTCAATACTATTAGAAGTCCCTTTTAAAAATTCCCCTGTAAGGTTTATTTCTTCTAAAAGTGTTTCCACAAATTCATTGTAATATTTACCTATTTTCCCCTTCATTTCATAGGAAGCAAAGGAACAATATCTACACTTTGTAGGACAGTATGGTATTCCAATATACATATTTATATGATCTCTATTTAAAAATTTCATCTCTTTTTTTACTATATCTATAAGTAGTTTCACTTTCTTAGGAGTTACTAAGTACAGTTCAGACATAAGTTTTTCTATTTCATCATAAGTATATGAAAGATTCAAAAATCTCCTCACTAATTTCGTAGGTCTTACCCCAATAAGTCCTCCCCATGGATATTTTTTATCCATTAATTTTAGAAGTCCTACTTTGGACATAACTATCCTTTGGTCTTCTAGTTTATCCAAGTTATTTTCATATGAAAAGTTGATTTTCTTTCCCAAAGCCTCTAATTCCAATTCTAAGAATTTATCACATTTTTTTTCTATAATAGTTATTTTTTCATCTATTAATTCTGGAATAAGAATACGAATAAATTCTTTTAGATTATTTATTTTTATCTCAAAATTTAATTTAATATTTTCCATTTTATTTACTTTTATCTCCTATTTTGAAGGTTCGGATACCAACATTCTATTTTTTATTTAATATATTCTATTATTGTATTCATCTTTAGTTATGACCCCTTCATCATATAGATCTCCTAAAGATTTTTCCATTGTTACCATACCAAATCTAGCTCCTGTTTGTATTGCAGATAGTATCTGATGAATTTTTCCTTCCCTTATAAGATTCCCTATCGCTGGTGTCCCCACCAATATTTCTAAAGCAACTCTACGACCACTTCCATCTTTTAGTGGAACTAATTGCTGAGCTATTACTCCCCTTAAAGAAGTCGATAACTGAGACCTGATTTGGCCCTGTCTCTCCTTTGGAAAGACATCTATTATTCTGTCTATTGTTTTAGCTGCACTATTAGTATGAAGAGTCCCAAAAACTAGATGACCTGTTTCTGCTGCTGTTATTGCCGCTTCTATGGTTTCTAAGTCTCTCATTTCTCCTACAAGAATTACATCAGGATCCTGTCTAAGAATATATTTTAATGCTGTCTTAAACGAATCTGTATCAGACCTTATTTCTCTTTGTTCTACTACACTTTTTTTGTGACTATGTAGATATTCTATAGGATCTTCTATTGTTATTATATGATGTGGCTTTTCATTATTTATTTTATCTATCATAGCTGCCAAAGTTGTAGTCTTCCCACTTCCTGTAGGCCCTGTAACTAGAACTAATCCATTTTTATATTCTGTAAATTGTTTTAAAGTGCTAGGCAATTTCAGATCTTCAAAGGAAAGAATTTCAGTGTTCAATACCCTTATAGTTATTCCAATTGTTCCCCTCTGCATATGAACATTCACTCTATATCTTCCGAGCCCTGCTACTCCAAAGGCAAAATCATATTCATAATGCTCCTTAAATTCCATATATTGATCTTCTGAGAGAATTGTTTTAGCTAAATCTTCTAATTTTTGAGGTACCATCTTCTCAAAATCACCTGTATCTAATAATTCTCCATTTATCCTTATCATAGGTGGTCTCCCTACCACAAAGTGAATATCTGATCCTCCAACCTCTTTAGCTTTCTCCAAAACTTTTCTTAATTCCATAAAATCTCCCCTGTTTTATTTGATTATATACACCTCATATACTTCATTATTTTCTTCTTTCAAGCCTATAAAAACAGCATTATTTTTTAAAATTATTTTTCTTGATCCTTCATTATTAGAAGCACAAGAGACCTTAACTTCTTCTATTCCCAGTTCTTTTGCTTTTTCTATTCCTAGTTGTAATATATTTGTTCCATATCCTAGAAACCTTTTTTTAGGAGGTATATTATAACTTATGTTTCCATGAATAGGTATACTCTTATATCTTATCTTTATCATCCCTCGGATTTCTTTTTCATCTATATCTACAAGCCAATATTCAGTCACAGGAACATCATCTTGAGGTAAATTTTTTCCAACGCTTAATTCTTTCAACCTCCTTAAATAATCATCAAAATTATTAATAGCATCCATATATGAATAATACAAAAGATCTCCTTCTAACTGGTAATCAAATATTATATCTTTAAATTCTTTTTCAAGTTTCTTTACAGGTAATATTAATTTTATTCCTATCATCTCCTAATTTCTATTTTATTTGAATTCAATAAAAATTTCATACTAAATTACAGTAAAAACCTCTACTTTTATTTAAACTCCCACCTTTGACACAAAAAAATTATATTTTTTAGTATAATTTTTTTAATCTTAGTAAATTTAGGGTAATAAAAGAAAAAGTTACGTGAACATCAGTACTTAAAAAACAACTTTTATTAACTGTAATTAAAAACAAGGAAAGAATTTCCTTGTTTTTATCTTTAAACTCCTATTATTTTTATTCTATAATTCTCTTAAATATCCTTTAATTTTATAAATATGGATTTTCTTTCGCTAAGTGATTTTGAACATAATCTTTTATTCCTTCTTCTAATGTATGAAATTTCTCTGTATATCCCACTGATTTTAATTTTTTCATCTCTGCACAAGTATAATATTGGTATCTTCCTCTAAGGTCCTCAGGCATCGGTACATATTTTATAACTTTAGATTCCTCCAATGAGTAATCATCCGCACTTGCTCTTATTGCATTTAATGCCAAATCTTTAAAACTTCTAGCAACTCCAGTTCCTATATTGTAGATTCCTGATTTATCCTCACTCTCTACAAAAAACTTCAGTACCTTTACTACATCTTTTATATAAACAAAATCTCTTAACTGCCCTCCATCTTCATATTCAGATTTATGAGATTTAAATAATTTTACAAGTCCATCTTTTTTATACTGATTAAATGCATGAAATACCATAGATGCCATTCTATCTTTATGATATTCTTGAGGTCCATATACATTAAAAAACTTTATTCCAACCCATTGTTTAGGAGTTTTTTCTTGTTTAAACGCCCAATCATCAAAGAATTTTTTAGAATATCCATATTTATTTAATGGTTTTAATTTTTTTAATTCCTCTGGAGTTACATCATCATCATATCCTAATTCTCCCAATCCATAAGTAGCTGCAGACGAAGCGTATATAAAATTAATCTGTCTCTCTGTACAGAATTCCCACAATTTTTTTGTATATCCATAATTATTATCCATTAAGAAATCCATATCTGTTTCAGTCGTTGCTGAACATGCTCCCATATGTACTACTCCTGTTATTTTTGATGCATTTTTCTCAATAGATAACCACTCAAATAAATCATTTTTATTTATCCAGTCATAGTAATCTCTATCCCTTATATTTAACCACTTATCTTCTTGTTCTAGCTCACCAGATAAGATGATATCACTCTTCCCACCTTCATTTAATTCCCAAGTTAGTGCACTAGCAATAAACCCACAAGCTCCAGTTATTAACAACATATTCCTAAACCTCCAATTATTTTAGTTTCAGATTTTTTTATAACCTAATTTTAACATAATTATATGTGTATGAGCAAGAAAACACCTTTATTTCCAACCTTTTTTTCTAAAACTTTATTTTTTTTAATATCATTCAACTTATATTTCTCCTACCTATTAATTACAAAAAAATGTTTATTATTATAGAAAAGATATTAGAGATCTTGAATGTTTGACACAGTATATTTAATATGCTAATATTACTTAAAGATGTTTATAATTAACATAATTTAGGAGGGGTTTTAATGAGTAAAGTTATATATACAGATGAAACTAGTTTCGAGGCAGTTATCCAAGATGGGATTGTTTTAGTTGATTTTTATGCTGACTGGTGTGGTCCTTGTAAGATGTTAGCTCCAATTTTAGATGAATTATCTGAAGAGGTTACTGCTAAGATTGTTAAAGTAAATGTTGACGATAATCCGGGCTTATCTCAAAAATACGGTGTTAGAAGTATTCCTACTATGATTGCTTTTAAAAATGGTGAAGCTGTCGATCAAATAATTGGATTAGTTCAAAAAAATGCTTTAAGCGAAAAATTAAATTCATACTAAGAGTAAGGGTCTTCGGACCCTTTTTTTATTTTCTTACATTTGAAATTGTAAAAAACTATGCTATAATTTAATAATTATAATAGGAAAATATGTTTAAAACTAGGGGAGACATAATATATGAAAAATTTAAATCCAAAAACCATTGCTATCCTCCTATTTTGTGTTGTTCAAATATCCTTTGGTGCAAACGAACCAGGATTTGGAAATGACCTAAATAAGGCGGCTTCAGCAGGGCTTTTTTCAACTGTAAACGATATAAGTAAAGTTAATGCCTCCAATGATGGGGCTGCTATTTCTAGTGAAAGTTTAGTTGTTGATACAAAGAATGACACTTTGACAGCTGATGGTGGGGTAAAATTTAAATACCAAGGATTAAAACTTCAAGCCTTTGGTTTTAAAAGAGATAAAAATTCAAATATAGTTACGGCTACTGGAGATGTGAGAATCGAAATGGGTGATGGCTCTAATCAAGCTAGGATTGATTCTCAAAAAACTCTTCTTTCATTGGATAGTAGTATTTTAAAATACTATGATAGTATTTCCTATATGGAAGTAGGGTCTGTAACAGGAGCTGTAGCTCCTAATGATCGAATATATTTTGGTGGTGAAGTAGGAGAATATACAAAAGAAGCTTTTACTTTGAAAAATGCTTGGTTCACTACTGATTTCAGTATCTTAGAAACTGGTGATTATAAAAAAGGTGGATATTACCTTGAAACTAAAAAATTAAAAATAGTTCCAGATAATAAGGCTGAATTTCAAGATATCGACCTGTATATTAGTGGTCATAAAGTAGGTTGGTTCCCTTGGTATGCAGTTAATATAAGACAAGGTTCCAAAGTCCCTCTTTTCCCTGTTTGGGGAGATAGTACCGATTATGGATTCCATATATCTAGTGGTATAAACTACGGAAATAATAGCAGTAAATACTTTAAAGGTGGTATAGCCCCTAAATTTTCTGACCAATTAGGATTATTAGTTGGAAGATTTGAAAACTGGTATGATCTAGGAAATTATGGAAATGGTTTGATTACTGCCGATGATCTATTGGTCTCAAAAAAAGATAGTTCTATCGACGATAGATGGGATCTTGCTGCTAACCATGAATATAAAAGTGATAAAGGTTATTTAAAATTAGGATTACAGAGTACAACAGTAAATAAAATAAGTGCTTTAGAAGATTATAGAGATGAGTTAGAAAGAGCTGGGTACTATAAAAATAAAGATAGAAATGATGGTGAATCTATTAATTTTATTACTTTAGATTCAGAATTTAAAAATATAGGTGAACGAAATGATATAACCCTTCATTCTAAAGTTAAAATGTTAGCTGGAGGAGAAGAACCGTATAGACAATTAGTTGATGATCGAATGTCCGATGCATCTTTTGGTTCTGAGTTAGACCATAAATTATACACTGATCTTGGGTTTACTAAAGACAATGAAGACTATATGTTCTCTGGATACTATAACTATCTAAAAGATTTGGACCCTGGTTCTACATCTAAAGACGACGATGATCAGTCTAGACGTGAAAATTTTGGATTTGCATTTAACTTAAAAGAAGCTAAGATAGATTTTGCTTACGATCACAAAAGTGGAGACAAACTCAGAAAACTTAGATCTTGGGAACGTAGTCCAGAACTAAAAGACATTACAACAATTCAAGGAAAAAGCGTAAACTATACTCCCTGGTCTGTATATGAATATGATAAAGATGACAGCGATAAGATCAAACTACACCTTGGAGAATACGATTTAGGTCATACTGGAGCAACTTATAAGGTTAAATTTGATAGTCTTAGATCTGAAAAAGAATTAAATTTAGACAAAGACCCATTTAGAGAGGCTAGTAGTTCAAATAATACTAATTTCAATACTAGAGATCAGCAATATAACAAAGAAGAAAATATTATCTATAGTAAAAATAGCGAAGATAAGGTTGCTACTGAGTTCTCCTATGATCAATACAGACTAGAGCTTGCTTTTGGTCGTACAAAAGAAGAAAATTGGGACAGAGAGGGAATATATAAGTATAATAAATTAGAAGAAAACGATGCTTATAATATCTATATCAATGAGTCTGAGTTTGCCCAAATCGAATTAGAAGACAAAAGACTTAATTTAGGTTACCTAGGTGAAATAGGATTAAAATATAACCTGAGATATGATAAATATACAGGTGGTTATGATACTTATAATGGTAATAATAACGGTGGCGACTCTTCTTTACGTCATCAAGTAGATTTAAGCCATAAAATCACTCTATTAGACAACACCAACAATCATTTTAGAGATATAGATTTTAAATTAAACAATGAATTCAATTATTTTGGTCAACTTTACTCCTACGATAATGGAAGCCGTAACGGTAACTCTACATACAATGGACAGGTTAGATTAAAAAACAAAGATAGTATCAACCAGTTCAAGGATAAAATCACACTAGATCTTGGAAATACTACGACTATCTATACTGCTGGATATAAACAGAGCAATGATGGATTTGATAGAGATGTAAAAAGAGGAGATCTATACACTAACAACATTGATTTCTTAGTCAACGATGAAAAAAAATTAAATTTATACTATGATTTGGATAAAAGATTTACCCGTGGGGAGCTTACACCTTCAGGTTATACCTTTGATGAGGAGTATAATGACCTAACCAACAATAAATTTGGTCTAAATTACTATATCAACGAAAGTTATAGATTCTATTATGATCATGAAAAAATTGATTATACCTTGATGAATCCTCAAAATAACAACCCTTCTAAACCAAATAATACTTATAGTTCTGCAAATGAAAAGGTATCAGAAAGTACATATGGAATTGAAATAAAAAATGAACTAGATATCTATAATATTACTTATACTCAAGGATCAGATGACAGAGTAGATAACAACATAGACACCTTTAGTATTAAAAATGATATTATTGGAGCTAGTTATCTAAATGGAGGAGAAGTAGAACACTTCTACCGTGCTACCTATGGTATCTATAAGTATGGTCCATCACAAAGTTTAAAAAATTACTCTTCAGACCAAGTTTCATTCAGATATGAATATAGGGACAAAAGATTTACTGATGAGGAACTTAAAAGTTATGCTGCAGCTGAGTATAACAAAGATAAATTAGAAATTACTCCTGCTGAAATAAGCCGAGTAAAACAAATTTTAAATGAAAGAAACGATAATCAATTGGACTTTAGTCTTAACTCTATTATGTTTGAGGAAATGAACCGTCCAGAGTATAAAAAATACTTTACCCTTTCCCTTATGGCAAATATAAATAGAGAAGCATATAACTACAGTAACGATTTCTTTAAAAGTTTAAAGGAATTAGAGGGTGACGTATACGGTTCGTATAAAAGATTTGGTCTAGGATATACGTATCGTGAAGAAGCTAGTTTTAACACTAACTATGATAGAAATATCACTAAACAAGAACATGAATTCAGAATGCGAGCCGGTATAGGAAAGCCCAGCCAAGGGTGGAATATAAAACTTTCCTATAAAACTGAGATAAATACCGATAATGAATACGGTATTTATTTGGGAAAAGAAATGGGATACTATGAATGGTCTGTAGGATATACCAAAGATTACGACAGAAGAACAGGGTCGTATGACGATCGTTTAGCAGTTCAATTTACTCTTCTTACATTCCCAGAGAACCCTCTTTTCGGAATTGGATACAAGGATAAGGATGGAAGTATGACTCCTAACCTATGGCTAGGTAGCGGAGTAGAAGTAGACGAACCAAATAATTAATACACTTTTGACATCTTGAACAAAATGTGTTAAAATTTTCAGATAATAATATTTCAGTAGGAGCTTAGACTATGAGATTACTTACCACCACAACGGATACTTTTATTTAGATTTGTAAATATACAAATCTTATTTCTTTTGTAAAAATATAAGTTTTGTATCTGTCTGGAATGAAAAAATATTTAACCCATCTAGATGATACTCTAGATGGGTTCTTTTTTTAGAAAAAAATTAAATTATATATAAAAAATTGAGGAGTGATGTAAAGATGATTAAGATAACTTTACCAAGTGGAGATATCAAAGAATTTGATAGCTCAGTAAACATGTTTCAAATTGCCAAAAGTATAAGTAACTCACTAGCTAAAAATGCTGTAGCAGCAAAGGTTGATGGGAAATTAGTAGATATGACTACAATACTTTTAGAAGACGCTGCCGTAGAACTTATAATGCCTAACAGTGAAGAAGGAATAGAAGTTATTAGACATTCCACTGCACACCTTATGGCTCAAGCTGTAATCAGACTTTTCCCTGAAACTAAAGTAGCTATCGGACCATCTATCGAATACGGATTCTACTATGACTTTGATCCAAAAGAACAATTTACAGTAGAAGATTTAGTTAAGATCGAAGCCGAGATGAAAAAAATAGTTAAGGAAGATATCAAAATAACTAAGGAAAATATTTCTAAAGAAGATGCAATAGCAAGATTTAAAGAAGCAGGAGAGGACTACAAAGTAGAGATCATTACTGATATTGCAGTAGGGGCTCTTACTCTTTATTCTCAAGGTGATTTTACAGATCTATGTCTTGGACCTCATGTACCTTCTACTAGATATTTAAAATCATTTAAACTTATGTCAGTAGCTGGAGCTTATTGGAGAGGAGATTCTTCTAACAAGATGTTACAAAGAATCTATGGTATAGCTTTTGATTCAGATAAAGCATTAAAACTATATCTTAAATTCTTAGAAGAAGCTGAAAAAAGAGATCACAGAAAACTAGGTAAGGAATTAGATCTATTCTTTATGAGTGAATATGGTCCAGGATTCCCATTTTGGTTACCAAAAGGAATGGAAATAAGAAATGTACTAGAAGATCTTTGGAAATCTGAGCATAGAAAAGCTGGATATGAAGAGATAAAAACTCCTGTTATGCTTAACAAGGAATTATGGGAAACTTCTGGTCACTGGTTTAACTATAAAGAGAACATGTATCTTTCTGAAGTTGATAAACATGAATTTGCTATAAAACCTATGAACTGTCCTGGAGGTATTTTAGTTTATAAAAACAATTTACATTCTTATAAAGATTTTCCTATTAGAACAGGTGAATTAGGTCTTGTACATAGACATGAATTTTCTGGTGCATTACACGGATTATTTAGAGTTAGAAACTTTACTCAAGATGATGCTCATATCTTTATGACTCCAGACCAAGTTGAAGACGAAATCATAGGAGTTATAAAGCTAATAGACAAATTCTACAATAAGTTATTTGGATTTGAATATAGTATCGAACTTTCTACTAAACCTGAAAAAGCTATTGGATCAGATGAAATATGGGATAAAGCTGAATCAGCATTAGAAGGAGCTATGAAAAAAATTGGATTAGATTATAAATTAAACCCAGGAGATGGAGCATTTTATGGTCCTAAGTTAGACTTCAAAATCAAAGATTGCTTAGGTAGACAATGGCAGTGTGGAACTATCCAATTAGACTTTAACCTTCCTGAAAGATTTGATATGAACTATATTGGAGAAGATGGAGAAAAGCATAGACCAGTTATGATTCATAGAGTAGTTTATGGTTCAGTTGAAAGGTTTATTGGTATCTTAATTGAACATTTTGCAGGTGCATTCCCATTATGGTTAGCTCCTACACAAGTAAAATTACTTACTCTAAATGACGAAGTAGTTCCATATGCTAAAGAAGTTATGGCTGAATTAGCTAAAGTTGGAATTAGATGTGAATTAGATGACAGAGCAGAAAAAATAGGATATAAGATCAGAGAAGCTAATGGTAAATTCAAAGTTCCTGTACAACTTATCTTAGGAAAAGCTGAATCTGAAGCTAATGAAGTAAATGTAAGAAAATTTGGTTCAAAAGACCAAGAAACTATGAAACTAAATGATTTTGTTTCTATGATAGTAGAAGAAGCAAAAGTAAAATTTGATAAGTAAGAAAAATAAAAAGGAAGATGCCTAGGCATCTTCCTTTTTATTTTTCCCTATATCATCTAGCTTGGTTTCTCCACCTAAGAGGAAGAGTGTCTATTTTTCCCATTCAGCTGTCATTTTTAACCTTTTTATCCCATTTTTTATGGATCTAGCTTTAAACATACTGATTCCTCTCATCTCCATGAGTTCTTCTTCTGTTAATTCCAATATTTTAGATAAAATTTCATATTTACCTATTATTCTATCAGTATCTTTTCTTGTAATCCTTGTTATCTTATTTAAAATCCTATATCCTTTGGTATCTAATTCCATATCAAAAGTAGCGGCAGATCTACCGTATCCTAAAGCTCCTGCTATATTTTCGGTCTCTAGAAGTTCCAAATCTCCTAATCCCAAAAGTCTTTCCTTTACTTCAGGAGCACCAAAATCACCTTCTCCTAGATTTATATAATCTCTAATGAAATTTTCTTCTTCTTTTAAAACACCCTTGAATAATTCTTCTAATTGAATCTCTAAAAATTTTCCCTCGGATCCTAATTCTATTATTGAATGTTCTACTTCTACCCTTATCCTTATCAACATCTCAAATCTTTGAAGTACAGTAACAACCTCTGAAAGAGTTACCATTCCATCGAATTCTAAAAGAGTTACATTTTGTAATGCTCTGTCAAGTACATGTTTATACCTCTCAAAAGTTTTCATAGCTTGACTTGCCTCTATCATTATATCAGCTAGGTTTTTCACCTTATATCTAAAATCTCCCTTATAAAGGGTAATCCTATTCCTTCTCTCTGAGATAGCTATAACCAAATTATCTGTCTGTCTAGCTACCCTTTGAGCAGTTCTATGCCTAGTTCCACTCTCATTAGTTTTAAATGATTTATCTGGCTGTAAATGAACATTGGCATATTTTATTTTTGTAGCAGACCCATCCAAAATAATAGCTCCATCCATTTTAGATAGTTCATGAAGTCTTTGAGGAGTGAATCTACAATTTAATTCAAATCCACCATCTATTAGATCCCCTAAAGTATCATTGGCATCTAAAACTACCAAGGCCCCAGTTCCTGCATCTAAAATATTATCTAACCCTTCTCTAAATACTGTTCCAGGGGTTACCTGAGAAAATATTTTCTTTAAATTCTGCTCCATAATCACCTCATCCTCTCTGCAAGTTCTGCTAAATTTTTTAGATATATCATCTTTAAATTATAACTATTATGTTCAATTTCTTTTTTATTAGAATGAGGCAGATAAACACCTGAAAACCCAAGTTTTTCTAATTCTTTTAGCCTCTTATCCACAAAAGATACCTTTCTTATCTCTCCACGCAAACCTAGTTCTCCTAAAGCTGCTATTTTTTGACTAATTTCTATCCCTTTAGTTACAGAGATCATTGCCATTACTACTCCTAAATCTGCCGCTCCATCATAGATTTTTATTCCTCCTGGAATATTCACAAAAACATCCTTAGAGGATAGGTTTAATCCTATTTTTTTTTCCATGACAGCATTGAGTATCTGTATCCTATTCCTATCAAATCCTTGCACCACTCTCTTTGGGATTCCAAAAGGTGACTCATTTACCAAAGTCTGAACTTCTAATAAAAATATCTTGGTACCCTCTAGTACTGGAACTACTATACTTCCAATATTTTTCTCATCTCGTTCACTAAGAAAAAATTCTGAAGGATTCTTTACTTCTACCATTCCTTTTTCTTCCATATTAAATATCCCAAGCTCATTAGTCGATCCAAATCTATTTTTTAAACTTCTTAAAATTCTATAAAACAGACCTTCTTCACCTTCAAACTGTAATACTGAATCTACCATATGTTCCAGTAGTTTTGGACCTGCTACCTTACCATCTTTGGTAATATGTCCCACTAAAAAAAATGATATATTATGAGTTTTAGCCAGTTCTACTATTTTTAAGGTACATTCTCTTATTTGAGTTGTAGTTCCTGGGATAGAATCAAAGTTTGAACTATATAAAGTTTGGATGGAATCTACCACCACTACTTTTGGTTTCTTTCTGATAACATAATCATAGATAGATTCCATCTCTGTCTCTGACATAATTGATATATTATCTCCAGACAAACCTAATCTATCTCCTCTATATTTTACCTGCGATGGTGATTCTTCACCGGATATATATAATACTTCTCCATACTGTGAATATTGATCTACTGCTTGTAATAGAAGTGTAGACTTTCCTATTCCTGGATTACCTGTCAAAAGAACTACTGCTCCCTTTACAAGACCTCCTCCTAGCACCCTATCAAACTCATTAAATTTTGTAGTATACCTAAAGTTTTTTTCCACTTCTATATCTTTAAAACTAACTACCTTAGTATTGCTAACTTTTTTTTTAACACTGCTTTTAGAAGAAGCACTGCTAACCTCTTCTTCTAACGTCCCCCAACTATCACATTCCGGACACTTTCCTAACCATTTAGAAGATTCATAGCCGCAGTTCGAGCATATATATACAGTTTTTAGTTTAGCCATGAATTCACTCCCCTTTCTCTAATGGTATTTCTTTAGCATTAAGACCGCTCTCTAATTTAGAAATTAGTCTGAAATATGATCAATGAAACACCAAAATTTATTATTTATTATTTAACCTTTCAACTCTTTCTTTCTTACTTGTTTTGCTCTTGCTTTTACATCCTCTATTATCTCTGGTGAAATAAATTCAACTATCTTTCCACCATGAAGTGCCACTTCTCTCACTAGACTAGCACTAAGATATAGACTCTCTCTTGATCCAGGTAAAAATATTGTTTCTACCTGATTATCTGAAAGAGATTTATTTGTAAGTGCCAATTGTAGTTCATATTCATAATCTGAAACTGCCCGTAACCCTCTTACTACAAGAGTAGCATTATTTTGTAAAACAAAATCTACCAACAACCCGTCAAAAGCTTTTACCTCTATGTTATCAAATCCCGATAAGCATTTTTTAACCAATGTTTTTCTTTCCTCTAAATTAAACCAATACTTTTTATTATGACTATTCAAAATACCCACTATCAATTTATTTGAAAATTTACTGGCGCGTTTTATAATATCTAAATGCCCTTTAGTTATAGGATCAAAACTTCCTGCACATACTGCTACTATTTTTTTCATTTTACATCTCCAATACTATTTCATAGTCATTATTGTTTTTATTTTCTTTTTTCTTATTTTTTTCTAGGATAAATTTCTTCTTACGTAATTTTAAGTATCCTATTATAAATTCCATATAAGCCTCGCAAATAAAGTCATACAGCTCCACACTTGTTATTAGCCTTATTAGTTTTATATCATTATCTTCTGCTATTTCTCTTATCTCTCTCATTATATCTAGAATTATACTCTCTTTAGATTTTACTGTTCCTGTTCCATCACAACATGGACAAGGTTTTTGATAGTATTTAGCTAGTGGGCTTCCCTGTCTTTTTCTTGTCATCTCAACCAATCCAAGGTCTGTAAAATGGATGATATTATTCTTTATCCTATCTTTTTTCAAACTTTCTTCTAATACTTCCACTACCTTTAACTTATCATTTTCTACCTTCATATCAATAAAATCTATAATAATAATACCACTTAGATTTCTCACTCTCAATTGTATTGCTATCTCTCTGGCTGCCTCTACATTGGTTTCCACTACAGTATCTTCTAGATTCATTATCCCTGTATTTCTACCTGTATTCACGTCTATACTTATGAGAGCTTCTGTTTTTTGGATGATTAAATACCCACCACAGTCTAGCCACACTTTTTCATTTAAAGCTGTCTCTAATCCCTTAGTTACATTGTAGTGATCAAAGATATGAAGGGAACTTTGAAATAATTTTACCTTAGTTTTAAATGTTTCATCAGAAAAAGCCTTTACATAGTCCACAATCTCCCAATATTTTTCTTCATCATCTATTATTAATTCATCTATATGATTGGAAAATACATCCCTTACAGTTCTTGTTACCATATCATTATCTTGATATAAAATTTCTCCTACTTTACTATCTTTAAACCTTTTTTCTATACTTTTCCATTTTTTCACCAAATATTCAACCTCTTTTTCAAAATGAAGGTTGTTTTTATCTTTAGCTGCAGTTCTTATAATAATACCCATTTCCTTAGGTTTCACATTATCTATTAGAGTTTCTAGCCTCTCTCTCTCTCCAACATCCTTTATCTTTTGAGAGATAGCAATGTGATTGTCATTTGGCATCAATATCAAATATTTACCTGGTATAGTGTAATGAGTGGTTACCCGGGCACCTTTATCTCCTCTAGGTTCTTTTACTATTTGAACTATTATCTCATCTCCTACATTGAGGATATTTTCTATAGGTCTATTACTATTTTCTATACCATTTAAGTATTTTTCCTCGAATTCACGTAAATCTCGGATATGCAAAAAAGCATTTTTTTCTAAGCCAATATCCAAAAATGCTGATTCCATTCCTGGCAACACATTAGCTACTCTAGCCTTATATATATTACCATTTATTCTATTTTGTTCGTTTCTTTGTATAAAAAATTCTGTGAGTTTTTCCCCTTCTAAAAGAGCTGCTCTTTCTTCAAATTCACTTATACTTACTATTATCTGATTCATAATATACCACTCTCTAAAATTTTATTTAAGATTTCTTTCCTAGTATATTCTATCTTATTTACCACTACTTTTTCTAGTGATAGACTGTTGTCAATCTTTATAGTCATTTTTTCACCAAAAAATAATTTATTCTTTTTTTTCATCCCTACTATTTTAGAGATGTTTTTTTCGTGGGTAACTACATCTAACTTTTCTAAATTTAAAGATCTTAAAAATCTTCCATAAATCTCGGTTTCAACTGTTTCTTTAAAAGCTGGATGAAAAGGTCCTGCTTTTATTACCCCGTCTTCACATAGATCCTCAGAAGGTTGTAATCCCACTCGAATTATATTTATATTATTAAGTTCAAACAAAATCATGATTGGTAGTACCCTAAAAATACCTTCTTCTAAGTCCATAGGGCTATATTCTTTATCATAATACATTTTTTCCAACTTCGTATTATTTATAACCAATGTGGGATATATCCTAATCATATCTGGGTTTATCTTCACTACCTTTTCTGCTGTTTCAAAATCTGTCAGATTAGTAGACCCAGGTAGTCCAGGCATCACTTGTATTCCTAATTTAAAACCATAACTTTTTATTAAAGTAGAAGCCGCTTCTACTATATCAGATTTATAACCTCTTTCAGACAGAGACAAGACTTCATCATCTAAAGATTGAACTCCTAATTCTATAGTTGTCACATCATATTTTAAAAGAAGATCTAATATCTTTTCGTTAATATAATCAGGTCTTGTAGAAAGTCTAATACCATCTACAAGGCCTTTATCAATATATGGTTTAACTGTAGCTAGATACTTTTCCTGTATTCTCTTATCAATTCCTGTAAAGGTTCCACCAAAAAAAGCTACTTCTTTTTCTGAATCTTTTGGCAGAATCTCTAGATATTCCTCTATTATTTCTTCAATATCCAAACATGTAACATCAGTTTCCCTACCGTTTATTTTTACTTGATTACAAAATACACAGGTATGTGGACATCCAAAATGACTAATAAATATTGGAATATTATAATGTTTCAACATACTTTATTCCCAAACTGTCGCAAGCATGTTTTGCGGCTTTCTGCTCTGCGGTTTTTTTATTTCTTCCCTCTCCCGATCCCACTAATTTTTTATTCATAAATACACCTATCTTAAAAAATTTAGCATGATCTGGTCCATCTTCTCCTACAAGTTCATAACTAGGTACTTCTTTATATTTTCTTTGACTAAATTCCTGTAATGCTGTTTTAAAATCTATCAATTCATCATTTTCATAGATATGCTCAATCTCATAAACTAGATGAGATAATCCATATTTTCTAGCCGTTTCTAAATCCGAATCTAAATAAATAGCTCCTAGTACCGATTCAAAAACATCTCCTAATATTGAAGATCTATCTCTACCACCAGTAACTTCCTCTCCTTTGCTAAGAAAAAGATATTTTCCTAATTTTAATTTTCTTGATATTTTAGCCAGTACCGGTTCACTTACTACCATTGATTTTAATTTAGCTAGATCTCCCTCAGAGGATTCTTTAAAATTTTTATATAAATATTCAGTAACGACAAGATCTAGAACTGCATCTCCTAACAGTTCTAGTCTCTCGTTGCTTATTTTTTTATATTCCTTATTTTCATTTCCATAAGATCTATGAAGTAAGGCATGTTTTAAAAGCTTTTTATCCTTAAAAGTGTGACCTAGAATTTTTTCCAATTCCAAGTATTTTTTCATTTTCCCACCCTTATAATTAACTCTTTCTTCCAAAAGAAAGAGTGTATTTTTTAGTCCTTGTATTTTTTCATAACTAGTACTGCGTTATGTCCACCAAATCCTAATGATGTAGACATTCCTACTCTTATTTCCTTCTTTCTAGCTTCATTTGGAACGTAATCTAAATCACATTCTTCGTCTGGATTTTCATAGTTGATAGTTGGTGGCATTATTCCTTCACTGATTCCAAGAGCTAATATTACACCCTCCATTCCACCAGCTGCTCCAAGTGGATGACCTGTAGCTCCCTTAGTAGATGATACTGCTAAATCTTTAGCATGATCTCCAAAAACAGTCTTTATAGCTGCTGTTTCTAATCTGTCGTTAGCCGGTGTAGAAGTTCCATGTGCATTGATGTAGTCAACTGTAGTCTTATCTACATTTCCTTGCTTTAAAGCCATCTCTATAGCTCTTGCAGCTCCTTCTCCACCTGGTCCAGGGGAAGTTATATGAAATGCGTCACAAGTTTCTCCGTATCCTACTACCTCAGCATATATTTTTGCTCCACGGGCTTTAGCCTGCTCCAACTCTTCTAAGACCAATACTCCCGATCCTTCTCCCATTACAAACCCATCTCTATCCACGTTAAATGGTCTAGACGCTTTAGTTGGTTCATCATTTCTAGTCGATAATGCTTTCATATTAGCAAAACCTGTTATTGCAAATTCTGTAATACAAGCTTCAGTTCCACCTGCTATCATAGTATCAATTTTTCCATGTCTAATCATCTCAAAAGCATCTCCAATTGAGTGAGTTCCAGCAGCACATGCAGTTACTATAGTTTTATTTGGTCCCTTAGCACCTGTGTATATTCCTACATTTCCTGAAGCCATATTAGCTATCATTGCAGGTATTGTAAATGGTGATACCTTTCTATTTCCTTTATCTAATAAAGTTTTATATTGTTTTTCAAAAACTTCCATTCCACCGATTCCAGAACTAACAATAACCCCTACAGAAGTTGCATTTTTTTCAGTTATCTCAAATTTTGCATCTTCTAAGGCCATTTTAGATGCCGCTATGGCAAATTGTGTATTCCTAGCTAATTTTTTAACTTCTTTTTTTTCAATCCCAAAATCTGTAGGATCGAAGTCAGTTACTTCTCCAGCAATCTTCACAGATGTATTTTCAGTATCAAAACTCTCTATTTTCTTTATTCCACACTCTCCAGCTTTTATTCTAGCCCAAGATTTTTCTACTCCTGTTCCTAGTGCAGTTATCATTCCTACCCCAGTAATTACAACTCTCCTCATTTCTTCACCTCATAATATTTAAGTTTTTTTAAATGACCATCTCTAGATTGTAGCTTCCTACCAATTGTTGATTTTCTATTATCATATCTAATCTACAGACAGTTTTTCAAATAAAAACAACGTTATGTTGCTTTCATATAGATGATAAAATAAAATTATATATTAATTTTATAATCTCTTGAAATAAAAAATAATAGGGGATATAACTCCCCTATCTATATATTTTTTATTTAGTTGCTTCTACGAAGTTAACTACATCTTGGACAGTTTTAATTTTTTCAGCATCTGCATCAGGAATTTCAATATCGAATTCTTCTTCGAATGCCATTATTAATTCAACTGTATCTAATGAATCTGCTCCTAAATCGTCAATAAAGTTTGCCTCTAAAGTTACTTGATCCGCGTCTACACCTAATTGATCTACTATTACTTCTTTAATTTTGTCTAACATAATTTTTCCTCCTTGAATTTTAAGTTTACTATATACAATAGTAACAAATTTTATACATTTTTTCAACCTTTAAAAGGTTTTACTGCATTATCATTCCACCATTCACACTCAAGGTTTGGCCTGTTATGTAAGTAGATAGATCCGATGCTAAAAACAATACTGCATTAGCT
Source organism: Psychrilyobacter sp. (assembly GCF_049671765.1). Taxonomy (NCBI): domain Bacteria; kingdom Fusobacteriati; phylum Fusobacteriota; class Fusobacteriia; order Fusobacteriales; family Fusobacteriaceae; genus Psychrilyobacter; species Psychrilyobacter sp. The sequence goes on along the minus strand of NZ_JBATVM010000174.1, from coordinate 8,589 downwards.
ATATCTTCTGGTTCCCCTATCTTACCGAGAGGAATTGAACTTAACATTCCTTCTTTAACTGATTCACTTATCGCATCAGTCATATCAGATTTTATATATCCTGGTGCTATAGCATTTACTCTAACGTTTCTTTTTGCTGATTCACGAGCTAAAGATTTAGTCATTCCTATAAGTCCTGCTTTAGAGGTCGCATAGTTTACTTGTCCCATATTTCCTGTTAGTCCTACTACAGAAGTCATGTTTATAATTGATCCTGATCTTTGCTTAGTCATAGTTCTATAAAATCCTTGAGTCACATAAAATATTCCTTTTAGGTTTACATCCATCACTGAGTCCCAATCTTCATCTTTCATTCTCATAAACAATCCGTCTCTTGTGATACCAGCATTATTTACTAAGATATCTACCCTTCCAAATTTTTCTATAGTTTTATCCACTAGATTCTTTACGGCGTCTTTAGAAGTAACATTGGTTTGCACTGCCAAAGCTTCTACCCCATATTTAGCAGATATTTCATTAGCTATCTCTTCTATTTTTTCAATAGCAGAATTTCCAATTATTACAACATTAGCTCCATTTTCAGCTAATTTTTCTACAACAGATCTTCCAATTCCTCTTGTAGAACCAGTAACTACCGCTACCTTTCCCTTTAAATTAATCATTCTACAAATACCTCCTCAATTGTTTTTCACTAATCATTTCAATACTATTATAGATCTAAACTTCTCGCAATTTAATTATTTCAACACTCTCTAATTATGAAAATTTATTATACTGATTCGACATTTATAACTTCTAAAGTTTTATCTATCTTTCTAACTAACCCTTTCAATACTTTTCCAGGACCTATCTCATAAAATTTAGTCACTCCAGCTTCTTTTAATTTTTCAATTATTTCAACCCATCTTACAGGACCAAAAGTTTGGTGATATAACTCTTCTTTTATCTTTTCAGCAGATTTTAAAAACTCTACTCCTGTATTGGATAATATCTCAATTTTTCCTTCTTTAAAGTCAAATTTATCAAAGTTAGCTTTTAATCTATCTCCTGCTGGCTTCATAAGTGATGAATGAAATGGTCCAGACACAGCTAATACCATAGCTCTTCTAGCTCCTGCTTCTTTTAGTTCCTCACAAGCTATCTCAATAGCATCTTTTGATCCTGCTATTACAGTTTGCTTTGGTTCATTGTAGTTTACAGCTTCTACTATTCCATCTATATTCTTACATATTTCTTCGATTTTAGCTGATTCCAACCCAATGATAGCTGCCATAGTTCCATCTACCTCTCCTGAAACAACATTCATAATTTCTCCTCTAAGAGCAGTTAATCTTACTGTATCAAAAGTTGATAGTACATCTGCTGCTCCTAAAGCTGAATATTCACCTAGTGAATGTCCTGCCACATAATCCGCTTCGATTCCACTATCATTTAATAACTTAGTTAATACCAATGACATAGTTACTATAGCAGGCTGTGTATATTTCGTCTGTTTTAATTTCTCCTCAGGTCCATTAAACATAGTTTCTTTTAAGTCCAATTCTACGCTTTCAAAAATTTCATCAAAATATTTTTTAGCCATCTCATTTGTTTCATATAATTCTTTACCCATTCCAACATATTGTGTTCCTTGTCCTGGATATATAAACGCTATTTTCGACATAATTCCTCCTCCATTCATAACACCCGTTATTTATATCATATAACCTTAGTTATGTCAAATTTCGTATGATCAATAAGCCCACTTCATAACACAAGAAGCATATGTTAATCCAGCTCCAAAGCCTACTAATGCTATATTATCACCTTTTTTAATCATTCCCTTTTCCAATGCTTCTCCCAATGCTAAGCCAACAGAAGCTGCTGAAGTATTTCCATATTTATCTAAGTTAATCACAAACTTTTCTACCGGAAATTTTAATTTTTTTGCTGCCGAACTTATGATTCTCATATTAGCTTGATGAGGTACAATAAGTTCTATTTCATCTATACTTATACCTGTACTTTCCAATACTTTCTCTACTGCCACAGGCATCGCCTTTACAGCAAACTTAAAAACTTCTGGTCCTTTCATCTTAAGATAATGAGATCTATTATCTACAGTTTCATGAGTTGCAGGAGTTCTAGAACCGCCTGCTGGGATAACTAATACATCATCTAAATCTCCGTCAGCCCCTAGATGAGAACCTATAATACCATGACCTTCTTCCACTTCTCCTAACACTGCTGCTGCTGCTCCATCACCAAATAATACACAAGTATTTCTATCTTCCCAATCTAAAATCCTAGAGAATACTTCGGCACCTATCACTAATACCCTTTTATACATACCAGTAGCTATAAAGTTACCTCCAGCTTCTAATCCATATACAAACCCACTACAGGCCGCACCTAAGTCAAATGCTGCTGCATGATGTGCTCCTAATCTTTTTTGTAACATAGCTGATACTGTCGGAGTAAAATAGTCCGGTGTCATTGTAGCTACTACTATTAAGTCTAAATCCTCTGCTTTTGTATTCGATGCTTTCAAAGCTTTCACTGCTGCATTATATGCAAGATCTGAAGTAGCTTCGTTTGTCGCTGCTATCCTTCTTTCTTTTATTCCTGTCATTTTTTGTATCCATGCATCTGAAGTTTCCACTATTTTTTCTAAATCAAAATTTGTCATTATTTTTTCTGGAACATAAGTTCCTATCCCTAATATTCCATAACTTTTAATAGTTTTCATTTTTTCCTCCAATTACTTTTTTTAGACTTTCAATAAAGTTATTTTCTGCAAATTTATTTCCTACTAAGATAGCATTTTTTATAGCTTTTGAATCTGAGTTCCCATGCGCTTTTATAGATATCCCATTTAGTCCCATAAATAGTGCTCCACCATATTCAGATGAATCAGATTTTTTTTTCATATCTTTAAATACAGAGCTCATAAATAATGCTCCTATTTTTGCTAGTAAACTTTTCTTTACCCCATCTTTTATAATGTTTTTCATAAAACGAGCAGTTCCCTCTGCTGTTTTTAAAACTATATTCCCGGTAAATCCATCTGTTACCACCACATCTATATTTCCATTAATCATCTCATGAGTTTCTATATTCCCACAAAAATTTATATTTTTATTTTCTTTTAATAAATAGAATGCCGATTTAGTAAGTTCATTCCCCTTACCATCTTCCTCTCCTATATTAAGTAACCCAACCCTAGGATTATCTATATTTAATAATACCTTAGCATATTCATTTGCCATAGTAGCAAATTGATCTAGATACTCAGGCTTACAATCAGCATTAGCTCCTGCATCTAATAATACTATATTTTTATTATTATTTGCCGGGAATACTGTCGTTATAGCAGGCCTAAGTACTCCTTTAATTCTTTTTAACTTTAACTGACTAGCAGTCATTAGGGCTCCTGTATTTCCAGCTGATATACATGCCGTTGCTTCTCCATTCTTTACCATCTCTAAAGCTACATTCATCGATGAATCTTTTTTGGTTCTTACAGCTACTGTAGGAGATGTTGTTTCATCCATTCCTATTACTTCTGTAGCATTCTTTATCTCTATTCTGTCTTTATCGTAATTGTATTTTAATAATTCTTCTTTTATAAGGCCCTCTATTCCTACAAGAATCACACGGATATTCTTATTTTCATCGATAGCTTCTACTGCACCTTTTACTATTTCTAAAGGCGCGTAATCACCACCCATAGCATCTAATACTATTTTCAATATTCTCCCTCCCTTTTTTTCTACCCTCTAACTCTATCCTACCATATTTTTCCCTTTGTTTTTTCACTTTTTCATTTATTTCAAAAAAAAAAAGGTAAGAATACTCTCACCTTTTTTCTCAAAGATTACTCAGCTTCGTTCGTTAAAACTTGCTTGCCTTTGTAAGTTCCACATTCTAAACATACTCTGTGAGGTCTCTTTGGAGCTCCACAGTTAGAACACGTAGCTAAGTTAGTTCCTTTTAAAGCGTGGTGCGATCTTCTCATGTTTTTCTTAGCTTTTGATGTTTTCTTCTTAGGTACTGCCATTTTATTCCCCTCCTAACTTTTATTTTAATTATAATAAATTATTAATTCTTTAAATCCAGTAGTTTTTGCCACCTGGAGTCTATCCCACTATCACGATATTTTTCTAACTCTTCTAATCCACTACATTCTGGTTCACACGCTGGAAATTGAGGCATATCCAAAATAATATAATCTCTTACTAAAGAACTTATATCCACCTCGCCATCAACTAATTCTTCTACCATGTCATCGAATACTTGTGCTTCTTTTCCTAAAGATTCAATATACTCTTCATAATCTTTGCTTTCCTTGTAATTCCCAAAGAATTCTCCTGAAACCGTTACTTCGATTTCCTCTAAACATCTAACACAATTAGTTTTTATCAAAGCTGTATACTCACCTCTAATGATGATTTCACTTTGAACTAATTCTACCAAATAATTTACGTCTACCTTTGGAACTAATGCTCCTTCTACTAGAATATCTTCTAATATTTCTGTAAACTGAAATTTAGTTTCCCTTCTCTTTTTTAACTGATCAATGTTTTTTTTCAAGTCACTTCACCTCTATAATGTTACCTATGCATTATATTAAACTTTCCAACCTTTGTCAAGTAAATTTTATTAACAAAGGTTTTTATATTGATTTATATTTTCCACTAGCGCTATTTTCTCTAACCTTTCCAATATAAATTTAGTTTACTAAAAAAATTATAACTAAATTTATTTCTATAAAGGTAATTTATTCTATTATAAATGTACAACTATCTATTATTATACAACATACGTTATTTTATTTCAACCAAAATACTTACATTATAGGTCAATTAACGATATAATATAAATATAAAACATATTTAAGAGGTGATCTAATGTCAAATTTAAATAAAACTCCAAGTTCAAATAGACTACATATCTCTATTTTTGGAAAAAGAAACATGGGAAAATCAACATTGATAAATGCAATTACAGGACAAAACTTAGCCATTGTCTCTGATTTTGCAGGAACAACAACTGATCCTATCTACAAAGCTATGGAGATACTCCCCATTGGACCTTGTGTCCTTATAGACACAGCTGGGATAGATGATGTAGGTGCATTAGGAGACTTGCGTATAAAAAAAACTATGGAGGTTGTAAGAAAAACCGATATAGCTCTTATCACAGTTGATTACAACGGTTTTTTAGAATTCGATTACAATATTATAGATATTCTAAAAAATAATAACACTCCATTTATAGTAGTTATAAATAAAATAGATATAAAAAAACCAAAATCTGATTTTTTAACCGAATTAAAAAACTTGAAATACCCATATATAAATTTATCTGCAGAGCAAAAAGATAGGATGGAAGATATGAAAGATTTAATCATCCAGCACTCTCCAAAAGAATTTGAAAGTCCTAGTATCTTAGGAGATATTATAGAGAGCGGAGACCATATTGTTTTAGTTATCCCTATCGATACTGGCATGCCCAAAGGTCGTATAATTCTCCCTCAAGTACAGACTATGAGAGATATTCTAGATAACAGTGGAATTATCCATACCTGTAAAGATACAGAATTACAGGCTACTTTAGATGGCTTAAAAAATCCTCCTAAATTAGTTGTTACAGATTCACAGGCTTTTGAAAGAGTATCAGCTATAGTTCCAGACAATGTCCTTTTGACTTCATTTTCGATCCTTTTTGCTAGATACAAAGGTGATTTAAGCAAGATGATAGGTGGTGCTAAAACGCTTATGTCTCTCAAAAGTGGAGATAAATTTTTAGTTTCAGAAGCCTGTACCCACCATGTACAAAAAGATGATATAGGTAGATACAAGATCCCAAAATGGATAGGTGAAAAGATCGATACCGGAATAGAATTTGATCTTGTAGCAGGAAGAGAATACCCTGAAAATTTAAAAGACTATAAATTAGTCATCCACTGCGGTGGATGTACATTAAATAGAAAAGAGATGTTAGGTAGAATAGATATAAGTTACCGTGAAGGTGTTCCTATTTTAAACTATGGTCTCTGTATAGCTGCTCTCTACGGCATCCTAGATAGAGCCCTAAAGCCCTTCCCAGAGGTAAATGAAATATGGAAAACAAAGTGAAAATCTATTTAAATAGGTTTTAAAATCCGTGAAATCTGTGTCAAAAAGAAAAGATTTTTAATTTAATTATATATTCGATCAAAAATCTAAAAGGAGAGGATTTCAACATGAAAAAATTAGTATTAGTTATAATTATAGCTATAAATTTAGTAAGTTGTAGTAGTACCCCAAAGAAAACTGTGTCATATTCAAACTCACATATACAAAATTCAAGATTCAAAGTAGGAAATACTATCAGAGGGAAGTCTTCTTGGTATGGAGATTACTTTCATGGGAAAAAAACAGCTAGTGGAGAAAAGTACAATATGTATAAATTAACTGCTGCCAATAAAACTTTACCTTTTGGCACTATTGTTAGAGTAAAAAACTTAGATAATGGAAAATCCGTAAAAGTTAAAATAAATGATAGAGGCCCCTATGTAAAAGGTCGAATGATTGATCTAAGTAGAGCCGCATTCAAAAAAATTGCACCTTTAGGAGCTGGAGTATTAAATGTTGAAGTTACCATCTTAGATACTTCAAATACTTTTAGATATAAACACTAAATTTTAGCAATATAATGTTAAATCAAAAGAAATCAACAACATTTTTTTATACGTAATCTCTTAAATAAATAAAAAATGAGCAAAATAATTTGCTCATTTTTTTAGTTTTTTAGTTTTTTAGTTTTTTAGTTTTTTAGTTTTTTAATTGTTTTTCTTTTTCTATACCCAAGTGGAAATAAATTATTGATGCAGGTCCACTTATCAATCTTTCTCTTATAAAATCATCTGATGGATTTTTGAAATATCCCGTTGCAATAAGAGTAGATAAACCATGAGCAGATATCCAACAGTCAATAGTTAAAGTTTCTTTGACTGCAGTTGGTAAACCACTAAACCTTCCATCTTTTTGAATAGAGTCAAAGATTATTTTATGAAATTCCGATATCAATGTACTATATGAACTATTTCTTAAAAATATAGATTTAAATAAGGGTTTTTCTTCCCTTGAAAACTTGCATATTCCTAATCCTATATTAAGAAATGGTAGCTCTTCTTTTTCCTTACTTACATATGTTAAAAATAAGTTTTTAGCTCTATTTATCAATTCTTTCTTCAATTCATCCATAGACATAAATAAACCATAGATAGGAGCAGGAGAACAGTTTAATTCCTTCGCTAAACTTCTCGCTGTAATATTTTCCAAACTACCTCTCTCTAACATACTAAAAGCTTTGTCTATTATTTCTTCTCTCGTAAATATTGGTTTTTTAGGCATTCTTCTCCCTCCATTTCATTTCTTTGTATTATAACACTCGTTTTTTGTTTTTTCAACCACTATTTTATATAAGATTACAATCCCCAACTAAATTTCAGTTGTAATTTTATATAAAAGGGAACCCTTAAGAGGGCCCCCTAAATAATTAAAATTTATATGCTGCACTTATTCCAGTAGCTATTATACTTTTTTTGTATTTTGTAACTCCAACTTCATGATCGATATAATCGACATACATTGTTCCAAATGTCCACTCTAAATTAGAAGTTTGTTGGAATTTTGCTCCTACAGTAAATATGTGTGAGTTCAATGCATATTCAGTATCATTAAATGTCTCATCACTAGCACCTGTATCTGCATAGTTATATCCTGTAGTTAGTGTCCATCTTTCAGAAACTTGATACTCTGTACCTACGTTTAATTCCCATCCATTTCCAAATCCATCTTTACCATCTGTATCAGCTTCTGAAACGAAATAATAGTTTCCTCCACCCATTACAGTCCATTTTTCATTTATCTTATAAGACACACCGTACTTTAATTCAGCCGGTAAATCTCTCCATCTTTTATCTCCATCAATAATTGGAGCTAAAGCTGCTCCTGTTGAAGTTTGTGCTAACGTAGGTAATATTGCTCCTAAATATCCACTACCCTTTGAGTCTGCTTCAAATTCTAACTTAACTTTTGAATTATAAGTTAAAGCCATATTCATTCTATCATTTGGTTTATAGTTTACACCAAATGTTCCACCAAATCCTTGAGCTGTTCTCTCCGCATCGTAAGTTCCACTGGCTTTCATCCCTGTTGGACCTCCATTAGCTGGATTTCTTAATGTTGCATCTTTTGAAGTTTCTATTTTGATATTTCTTTGAGCATAGATATATTTCACCCCTGCTGCTACTGACCATTCGTTGTTTAATCTATATGCTGTACCAAAATTAGCCATGGCATATGCATTTTTCCCTTCGACTGTTCCACTTCCACTATACAGCATTTTCTCTAATAAAGGTACTCCATCCTTATAGTTTAAAGTAGGTCCTCCTGCGGCTCCTCCACTATTACCATAAAATGCCCAATCTCCACTTTTATGAATAAAACTTAAGTTAGGTATAACACCTAATGGATCATTAGCTTTGTAATGTTTCCCACCTTTTTCCATCTCATAAGTGATATTAGACAATTGTCCACCTACAGATATATAGTTACCATC
>NZ_JBATVM010000173.1:0-66679 GCF_049671765.1 Psychrilyobacter sp. | reverse complement strand
CTTCAAATTTTTCATCAAAGAACTCTCCAAACTCTTCCTCTATCTTTTCCTCATAGATATCCAAATCTCCGTTGAAAGCTTCCATCTCATATACACAATTAAAGTCATTAATATGACAAAGTTCTACTATAGCTTCAAACTTTACATCATCTTCTTCAGCATTAAATTTATATCCTACTCCCTTATTTCCATTATCTTCTTCAAAGTCATATAGTTCCCATTCCATATCTGCATTCATTCTTTTTTCAGATAATTCCTTAGCTAACTTTTCAGCTTCTCCCTCTTTTACACATATATATATATTACACATTACTTCATTTTCTATACCACAAGTAATTTTATAACCGTCATTTGTCATTTCCATATAGTTAAATTTTTTCATCTTTACCTCCGACTTTAATAATTAATTACTCTTCTTTCTTATAGTTTCTCTCATATAAGAAAAATCAAAGCTATAAATATAACGATAGTTCCCTTTAGTTTGAGATAAAACAGCGAAAAGAAAGTATTAATTTTTTTCTATATTATACCATACTATACAAAAAAACGACTAAATCCATTTTCATAGATTTACCCGTTTTATATTTATTTAAAAATTTTTTTACTCTATAAAATTTATCCCTTCACTATGTTTTTCAATATTCCTATAGATTCTATCTCACATTCTATAGTGTCTCCATCTTTTAAATATTTCGGTGGATCAAACGACATTCCTACCCCTGCTGGTGTCCCTGTAGAAATTACGTCTCCGGCTTCTAAAGTCATTCCCTTTGATATATCTGAAACTAATCTATCTATGTCAAATATAAAATTTTTAGTATTAGAATTCTGTCTCAATTCTCCATTTATCTTAGCAGTTATATTTAATTTCACAGGATAATCTATATAATCTTTGTGGATGATACACGGCCCCATAACTGCAGCTCCATCTAAGCCTTTCCCTATAGTCCACTGATAATGTTTAATCATTAGTTCTCTAGCAGATATATCATTCATAATTGTATATCCAAAAATATTATTTTTTACCTCTGATTTTGAAATTTTAGAACTTTCTTTTCCTATTACAACTCCTAATTCCACTTCATAATCTAATTTTTTTGTAATATTCTCATGGAGAGGTATTATAGCCCCAGTACCAGATGCGTGTCTAGCCCTCTTACTAAATATTACAGGGTTTGTAGGCACCTGATTTTTCATTTCTAATTCTACTACCGACTCTATTATATGATCCTTATAGTTTAATCCGACACATATAATATCATGAAGAGGTAAAGGTATAGGAGCTAATATTAAAACTTTATCAAAATCATAATATACATCAGCTTTTTCTTCTCCTTTCCAGAGTTTATCTAATTTTTCTATATCACTTTTTTCATGAGTCTCAATAAAATCATTCATATCAAAAAATTCTTGACTTAATTCAACCTCATCTATGGGGATAATTTTTTCCCCATCCTTTGTTAGTATACCTATTTCTTCTAACCCTTCATATTCAAATGTAAAAAATTTCATTTTGTCCCCCATTAATATTTCATATGGATAATTTATAAATCACCCCTAATTACTGTGTTTGTAACTCATTTTTTTCCTTCAATACAATTATAAACTTAATATTCTAAACTAAAATGACAGGTTCTACAAAAAGTCCAATATATGTTTAAAACTGAGAATACACTACTTCTAGTATATCTCTAAAATCTCATGGAAACAATCCCCATTGCCCTTCTATTTTATTTCCTATGACTTCGCACCTATAAATACCCTAATTTAAAATATTAAAAGGAAATTTAAAAATATATAGTATCTTTTTTATAATAACTAAAAAAATTTAAGAGGTGATTACTATGTTAATCGTAATTTATAAAAATGGGAATATCTATGTTGGGCGAAAAGAATTTTATTTGAACAGTGAAAGCAACACTATCAAAGTGGGAGATAACGTAAGTAACCTTTATGATGTAAGTACAATAATAGTCGGCAACAGAACTATTTACGGGGATCCCATGGAAACTTTTTAGCCTAATCTCATATAAAGAGTAGATCTTTCTACTCTTTTTTTATTTTGTAGGTAAATAACAAATAAAACAGTAAATAAATAATACCTATTACAAAAGTTAAAAAGCAGTAAAAACATTTTATCATCATATTTTTTATAAATCAATTATTAGGTTTTAGTTTAAAAATAAAGGAGGTATTTAGTATGAGTAAAATTTATAGGTTCGGGAATGGAAAAGCCGACGGTGGAGCAGAACTAAAAAATTTACTAGGGGGAAAAGGAGCCAATCTAGCCGAGATGGCAAAAATTGGCGTTCCAGTCCCTCCTGGATTTACATTAACTACTGAAATGTGTAATTTTTATACTGAATTTGGGGAAAAAGCCCTAAAAGATTCTATTTGGAATGATATAAAAGGTGAGATTCACGAAGTTGAAGATATCTTAGATAAAAAATTTGGTGACCATAAAAATCCATTATTACTTTCAGTTAGATCTGGAGCTAGGCAATCTATGCCTGGGATGATGGATACAGTTTTAAATTTAGGGCTAAACGATAAAATAGTAGAAGGGTTATCTATTATTACTAACAACCCAAGATTTGCTTGGGATTCGTATAGAAGATTTATTCAAATGTATGGAGATGTAGTTCTCGGAATGACACCTGAATCCAAAGAGGATCTCAACCCTTTTGAAAAGATAATCGATAATTATAAAAGTGATTTGAAAATAAAAACTGATCTTGATTTTAATGTTGAAAATTTAAAAATATTAGTAGATAGATTTAAAGATGCTATACAGAAAAAAATGGGAATCCAATTCCCACAGGATCCATATGAACAATTATGGCTAGCCATATTAGCGGTATTTAGAAGTTGGATGAACGACAGAGCCATCACCTATAGAGCCATCGAAGGAATCCCGTCTAATTGGGGAACTGCTGTAAATGTACAGTCTATGGTCTATGGGAATACTGGGTCCAATTCTGCCACTGGAGTGGCTTTTACAAGAAATGCTGCTACTGGTGAAAATTATTTTAATGGAGAATTTTTAATAAATGCCCAAGGAGAAGATGTAGTAGCAGGAGTTAGAACCCCATGGCAAATAACTAAAAAAGAATCTATTGAATGGGCAGTCCGAAATAATATCCCTATGGAAGATAGGAGAAGGAACCATCCATCTTTAGAAGAACTTATGCCAGAAGTATATAAAGATCTATATAAAATTCAAGCAACATTGGAAAATCATTATACGGATATGCAAGATATGGAGTTCACAGTGGAAAGTAAAAAACTCTGGATTCTTCAAACTAGAACTGGAAAGAGAACTGGTATGGCTATGATAAAGATAGCTATGGATCTCTACAATGAAAAGAAGATAGATTCAAAAGAAGTAATCAGAAGGATAAAACTCAGCAAAATCGATGAACTTTTACATCCTGTATTTGACAAGGATAAAATAGATGTAGAAGTCCTTACCCATGGACTCCCTGCTGCACCAGGAGCTGCTGTAGGTCAAGTAGTTTTCTTTGCTGATGAGGTAGAAAAATATGAAAAAGCAATCTTAGTCAGACTTGAAACATCTCCTGAAGATATTAATGGCATGAATTTAGCTCAAGGATTTTTAACTGTTCGTGGGGGAATGACCTCCCATGCAGCTGTGGTAGCCCGTGGAATGGGAAAATGTTGTATAGCTGGAGCTGGCGAGATAGTCATTGATTATAAAAAAAGAAAGTTTAAAGTAGGAGATAAAGTATTTAAAGAAGGAGATTTTATCTCTATCGATGGTAGTACTGGAATGGTCTACCAGGGTAAATTAGTTACTAAAGCTCCTAAATTAGACAATAATTTCCACCAAATTTTGGAGATTGCAGATAAGATAGCTCGGATGGAAGTCAGAGCAAATGCCGATACCCCAAAAGATGCTAAAAAAGCCATTGAATTTGGGGCTAAAGGGATTGGTTTATGTAGGACAGAACACATGTTCTTTGAGGAAAACAAGATAAAAACCATGAGAAAGATGATCTTAGCCCCTGATATCAAAGGTCGAGAAGAAGCACTAGCTGTTATGCTTCCCCTTCAAAAGAAAGACTTTATAGGGATCTTTGAAGTTTTAAAAGAAAAACCTGTGACTATAAGATTACTAGACCCGCCTCTTCATGAATTTCTTCCACATACCAAGGAAAAGCAAGAGGAATTAGCTCATGAGATTAAGGTGCCAGCTGGTAAAATTAGAGAAGCTGTGGAACATCTAAAAGAATCTAATCCAATGTTAGGACATCGTGGATGCCGTTTAGGAATAACTTATCCTGAGATCACAGTCATGCAGACCCGAGCTATTATAGAAGCTGCTCTAGAGGTCCATTCTAGAGGAATAGATGTCTATCCAGAAATAATGGTTCCCCTCATTGGAAAGGTGGAAGAATATAGATTGCAGAAACAACTGATCTTAGACACTATAAAAAAAGTGTTTGAAGAAAAAAATAGTAGTATTAAATATAAAATAGGGACTATGATCGAAGTTCCTCGTGCTGCTCTTACCGCAGACAAAATTGCTCCAGAAACAGATTTTTTCTCCTTTGGTACAAACGACTTAACTCAAATGACCTTTGGATATTCTAGAGATGATACTGGAACATTTTTACCAACCTACCTAAAAGAAGGTGTATTAGAGGCTGATCCATTTAAAATAATAGACATAGAAGGTGTCGGACAACTCATGGAGATTGCTAGCACCAAAGGACGAAATATTAATAAAGATTTAGAGATCGGAATTTGTGGAGAACACGGAGGAGAACCCCACTCTATCAAATTTGTTAATGATCTAGGTTTTGACTATGTCAGCTGTTCTCCATATAGGATTCCTATTGCAAGGCTAGCTGCTGCCAAAGCAGAGATAAAATAAAATTTTAATTTTTTCAGATGAAAAGTAGTTAAACACACTGTTTAGCTACTTTTTATTTTGCCCTTAATAAGGTATGATATTAATAGGAAAAAAGAGAAATTAAATTTTTAATTTCCTAAAGAATAAAAAATAACTTTCTTAATTTCATTCAAATCATTTAATTTACCATACTAATTTACCTATACATTTTAAATAAAATTAGTATTATTAAAATTTAGCTAAAAGTTATATAATATATTTAAGTAATTGAAAAAACGCAAATTAAATGGAGGTAACAACATGAAAAAAGACATTATTAGCGGTTTAATAGTGTGTATCATCATAGGAATGCTAGCTAAATTTATATCTACCATCTTTCCCTTGATAGGAGGCACAAGTTTAGCTATAATAATAGGAATTATTGCAGGAAATACCTTAGCTCAAGATAAAAAATATCTTCCTGGAGTTAAATTTTCAGAAAAAACTATATTAGCCGGAGCTATTATGCTTTTAGGTGCAACTCTTCATCTCAGTGCCATCACAAGTTTAGGTATGAAAGGTGTCTTTTTTATCCTTTTGCAAATTTCCTTTGTCATCGGAATAAATCTAATCATTGGAAAATTTTTAGGGTTCAGTAAAAACTTTTCACTCCTAATGGGAGCGGGAAATGCCGTTTGTGGGTCTTCTGCTATTGCTGCGACAGCACCTGTTTTAGGAGCTAAAGAAGATGAAATAGGAATTCCTATCGCTGTAGTCAACCTTATTGGAACAATATTCATGTTTGTACTTCCTTTCCTTGCATTTAACATCTTAGGATACACTCCTATGGAAAGTGGAGGACTTATTGGTGGAGGACTTCAGTCTGTAGGTCAAGTTGTAGCTGGAAGTAATTTTTTAGGAGATGAAGTTGCTAAATTTTCTATTTTATTTAAAATGATTAGGATAAGTATGTTAGGAGGAGTTGTTTTAGTTTTTTCTCTTATCAGTGACAAAAATTCAAATAATATCAACATTAAGAACAAAAAATTACCTATTCCACCGTTTATAATAGGATTTTTTATCCTCAGTATCCTAGTCACTCTAGGTTTTCTAAATGATCAGGTAAAAGATATCTTAGGATTTTTAAGCAAGAATCTACTCCTAATCGCCATGGCCGCAATAGGAATGAGAGTTAAATTTAAAGAACTACTCAGTGAAGGACCAAAAGCTTTATTATTTGGAATAATAGCTATGTTCGTTCAAATTACCATGTTAACAATCTTAATAAAATTATTATTAAAATAAAAATAAAAAAAATCTAAATAAATTGTATAATAAAATAAAATAAAATAAAAATTTTGGGGGTTACATATGAAATTATCAAGTTACCTAAATACTAGGTGTATCTACTTAAATTTAGAAGGAGATACAAAGGAAGAGATTATCGGTCAAATGATCGACGATACTGCTAAACACGACAAGGTATTCAATGATTCTGCAGACCAAATCAGGAAATCTGTTTTTGCTAGGGAAGCTGAAGTTTCTACTGCGATGGGAAGCGGTATCGCTATTCCCCATGCTAGGGTAGACGGATATGACGACATCCTTATCTCTATAGGTATAATGAAAGAACCTATCGAATGCGATATGGCAGATATGAGAAATAAAGATAAAGTAAAGATTTTCTTTATGATCACAGCCGAAACTTTAAAGAGTAAAGTTATATTAAAAATTATGTCTTCTATCACTAGAATAGCGATCAAAGACAAGGTTCTATTAGAAAAATTAAAAAATGCCAAGACTGGGGCTGAAGTATATGATTTATTAAGTCATATCGATGTAAAGATCGAAAATAAAATCACTGCTGAAGATGTTATGGACCCTACAATAAAACCAGCAAACCCACATGATACTTTAGACAATATAGCTAGGCGGCTTATTACCGAAGAAAAACCAGGATTCCCTGTAGTAGATGACAAGGGATATTTTTTAGGTGAGATGACCGAAAGAGAACTTATATCATACGGAATGCCAGATTATACTTCGGTAATGGACGACTTAAATTTCTTTACTATAGGGGAACCTTTCACAGAATATCTAAAGAATGAAAAAACAGCCACAATCAATAAAATTTATAGAAAAAAAACTATGGTTGTAGACAGAAAAACTCCTATAATGGAAATATGCCTACTTATGGTAAATAAAGGCTTTACTAGAATATATGTGGTTGAAAACGGCAAATATTACGGAACAATTTTAAGATCACATATAATCAAAAAAGTTTTACACATATAAATTTAGGGGGAAAGAAAAGATGCAATTAGCAATAGGTTTAATTATATTTATAGCAACATTTTATTTAATAATAACAGAAAAAGTTCCAGGTCCCATTGCTACTCTCTTAGGTGGTCTTTCTATGGCACTTGTAGGAATTATAAATGAACATGAAGCATTACATGCCATCGGTTCACGACTAGAGATCATACTCTTATTAGTAGGTATGATGATAATCGTTCATTTTATCTCTGAGACTGGAGTATTTCAATATTTAGCAGTAAAAGTAGCACAATTAGTAAAAGGAGAACCCTTCCCATTGCTTGTACTCCTTGCAGTTATTACAGCTCTGTGTTCAGCATTTTTAGACAATGTAACTACTATCTTACTCATGGCACCTGTATCTATATTACTGGCAAATCAACTAAAAGTAGATCCCTTTGTATATATTATGACCCTTATAATGTCCGCCAATATAGGCGGATTAGCTACACTAATCGGTGATCCTACTCAGCTTATCATAGGATCAGAAGGAAATATTGGATTCAATGATTTCTTAGTCAATACAGCTCCAGTAGCTGTTATTTCAATGGTTATGCTTCTTATCACAGTTTATTTTATGTATGGTAGAAAGATGACCGTTTCTAGAGATCTAAAAGCTAGAGTTATGGAACTTGATGCTTCTAGATCCCTAAAAGATATGAAATTACTTCAAGAATCAGCTACTATATTTGCCCTTGTAATCTTTGGATTCTTGATGAATAATTTCATCGATAAAGGATTAGCGATTATGGCCCTTACTGGTGCAGTGGTATTAATTCTTATTACCAAAAGTGAACCTGTAGAAGTTTTTAAACATGTAGAATGGGATACATTATTTTTCTTTATGGGACTATTTATGTTGATTCAAGGGATAGAAGCTACAGGAATTGTAGATCTCGTAGGAGATAAAGTTTTAGAGTTAGCAGATGGACATCTACACTATGCAGCAGCTATGGTCCTTTGGGTTTCCGCTGCTTTTACATCTGTTATAGGAAATGTAGCCAATGCAGCTATGGTCTCTAAAATCATCCACTTTATGATGCCAACCTTCAAACATGGAAATACAATGTCCCTTTGGTGGGCACTATCTATGGGATCTCTATTAGGAGGGAATATTACTATCTTAGCATCTGCAACCAATGTAGTCGCTATAAACTCAGCTAATAAGGCAGGATGTAAGATAAGTTTTGGTAAATTTATGAAATTTGGTCTAA
The DNA here is from genome assembly GCF_049671765.1 of Psychrilyobacter sp. Classification (NCBI taxonomy): domain Bacteria; kingdom Fusobacteriati; phylum Fusobacteriota; class Fusobacteriia; order Fusobacteriales; family Fusobacteriaceae; genus Psychrilyobacter; species Psychrilyobacter sp. Next base: position 58,294 of record NZ_JBATVM010000173.1, on the reverse strand, counting down.
TAATAGCAGTTCAAACTTTAATCATAGCTAATATCTACCTATTTGTAAAATATTTTTAGAGATTAAAAACTTAGAATATTCAAATCAAAAAAATTCACAGACAACTAAATTTGTCTGTGAATTTTTTTTATACCATGGTCAAGATCACTTCTCGTAAAACTTTACACGCTGTAGCTGTAGAAACTCCACTGATATCATAATTAGGAGATAGCTCTACTATATCTCCTCCTACAATATTTAATTTTTCGAATTCTTTTATCCCTTTTATAATTTCGGTAAAGGTAAGTCCTCCTGGTTCTGGTGTTCCAGTTCCTGAAAAGATAGAGGGATCCAAAATATCCAGATCAATAGTTATATATACCGGAACATCATTTAATTTTTCTATTGTTTCAACTAAAGTATCTATACCAAATTTTTCCATATATGTATGATCTTTGGCCCACAAAAATTCTTCCTTATTACCAGATCTAATACCAAATTGATAGATCTTTCCATCTCCTAAAAAATCCCAACAACGTCTAATCACCGAAGCATGGGAAAATTTTTCTCCCATATAATCATCTCTTAAATCTGCATGTGCATCTAAATGAATAACATGAAGATCTGGATATTTCTCATAGACAGCTTTTATTGTTCCATAAGAGACTAGATGTTCCCCACCTACCATAAATGGAACTTTATCGTCTTTTAATATTTTTTGTGTATATTTATATATACTGTCTAAAGTACTCTTTGGATTTCCAAATGAAAACTCTAAATCTCCTCCATCAAAAACATTATAATTTTCTAAATCTTTCTCTAAATAAGGGCTATAAGTTTCTAGTCCATAAGATTCTCTCCTCATTACTTCTGGGGCAAATCTAGTCCCAGGTCGAAAAGATGTTGTTCCGTCAAAGGGGGCACCAAATACTATTATTTTGGACTCATGATATTCATTGTCAAACCCAATAAAAGTAGATATATTTTTATTTTTCAATTTCTAACATCTCCTTAACATAATTTGGTAGTGCAAAACACCCTCTATGTAGTTCTGAATTATAATATTTAGTTTTTATATTTAATTTTTCCCATTCTTCTGAATTATGATCCTTTATTGGATCGAATTTTTTAGACGCAAATCCAAATAACCAATGTCCTGAAGGATAAGTTGGTTGATGAAATTGATATACTTTTGCGATTGGAAAAGTATTCAATATTTTTTTATGAGCTTTTTGCATCTCTTTTGAAAAATTTTCAAAATATGGAGATTCATGCTGATTTACTAAGATCCCTTCCTCTCTTAACACTCTAAAACAATTATTATAAAATCCTGTTGTGAATAATCCCTCTCCTACAGATATCGGATCAGTAGAATCTACTAAAATTAGGTCATATTTCCCTGTTTTTGTACCTTCTACAAATTTTAATCCATCTTCAAAGTACATAGTTACTCTAGGATCATCTAATTTTTCAGCTGTAATAGGTAAAAATTGTTGAGATAATCTCACCACTCTTTCATCTATCTCTACCATGTCTATCTTTTCTATATTTTTATATCTAGTTAATTCTCTAACAGTCCCACCGTCTCCAGCTCCAATTACCAACACTTTTTTTATCTTTGGATTAGTTGCCATGGCTATATGAGTAATCATATCGTGATAGATAAACTCATCTTTTTCTGTCACCATCATTAGACCGTCTAAAGTAAAGAATTTCCCGTATTCTTCCGATTCAAAAAAATCTATTTTTTGAAATTTACTCATCTCACTATGAAGATGTTTTTTCACCTTAATTGAAAATTTTGTGTTTTCTGTCCAATTTTCTGTATACCATAAATCTAACATAATTTCCTCCTAATTCTATTTAATAATTAACTACTTCTTGATTTTCTTCCGGCTTAAAAGTTACCTTTCCTAGTTGTTCAGGATGAAATTTTCTTATCTTTTCTACCATTCCCCTAGGAATTTCCATAGATTCACTTCTATCTGCTTTAAATACATCCTCTAAAAAATCAAAAGCTATCCACGGATTTATCTTGTCTCCACACGTAAATACATCTACTGCAGCATATCCATATTCTGGCCAAGTATGAATAGCCAAATGAGATTCAGAGATAATCACAGCTCCAGATACTCCATAAGGATTAAAGTGATGAAATACTGAGTTCACTATAGTAGCATTGGCTATCTTAGCTGCCTTATTCATATGTTTTTCAATAAGTTCTGGACTCGCTAATATATCTTCATTACAGTTATAAAATTCTATTAAAATATGTCTGCCTAAAGTTTCTAATCTCATTATTCTATTTCTCCTTTTAAAATACTTATATTATTCAATGTTTTATCGTCCATTCCAGTTATAACAGCTTTTTGTTCCTTTAAAAAAAATATATGATCTATCAAATCTTTAGAAATTTTTTCCCCTTGAATTAGGAGTGGAATTCCTGGAGGATATACCATAATTGACTCCCCACTTACCCTTCCAATAGCTTTTTCTAATGGAATACTTTCTGTTTCTGAATAGAAAGCATCTCTAGGAGATACTACCAGTTCAGGACTTTCAAGTTCATTAAAATCTATTGTTTTATTAATTCCCTTATTATCTCTTTTATGATCTTTTGCCATCTCTTCTAGAGCATCTATGAGTTTTTGATAATCTTCCCATACATCTCCTATACTAGCTATTCCGAGTATATTATGGGTATCAGCTAACTCCATTTGGATGTTATATTTTTCTCTTAATATGTCATAACCTTCAAAACCAGTGAGTCCAAGGCCATGAAGATTTATACCTATCTTAGTCTCATCAAAATTATAGAGTTTATCCGATAATATTGATTTGAAGCACCTTATTCCTTGAATAGAATTTAACTTTTCTCTAAATTTAGATATCATATCTAAAAGATTGGTAAAAATCTCCTTTCCTTCTATAACCAAAGTTTTTCTAGCTACATCTAAACTAGTCATTAAAAGGTAAGAAGCGCTTGTAGTCTGAGTTAAATTTAACATCCTCTTTACCCTTTGCTTATTTATAAGACCATTTTTTAAAAGGAGTACCGAACTTTGAGTTAGGGATCCTCCTGTTTTATGTATGCTTATTGCAGACATATCCGCTCCGAGAACCATTGCATTTTCAGGGAAATTATCATGAAATGGAAAGTGTGCCCCATGAGCTTCATCCACTAAGACTACTATTTCTTCTTTATGACAAAATTTTATAATTTCTTTTAAATTAGATACTGCACCATAATATGTAGGGTTAATTATAAATACTGCCTTAATATCTGGATCTTTTATCACAGCTTCTTTTATTTTTTTTATATTTACTCCTAAACTTATTCCCAAAGTTTCATCTACTTCAGGATCTATATAAATTGGGGTAGCTCCACTTAAAATAAGTGCATTGATAGCACTTTTATGAACATTTCTAGGCAGAATTATTTTATCCCCAGGATTACAGGCACTCATAACCATTGTCTGTATCCCAGAAGTCGTACCATTAACCAGGAAAAAAGCTTCATCTGCACTATAAGCATGTGCCATCAATTGATGAGCTTCCCTTATTACTCCAGTTGGATTATTTAATATATCCAATTCCTTCATGGAATTGGTGTCTAACTCTATTATTTTATGACCTATATAATCAGAAAATTCATTTTGAAACCTTTTTTTATGCCCCGGAACATCAAAAGATACTACCTCTGTTTTATGATAGTTTTTTAATGCATCGAAGAGTGGTGTCTTGTTTTGCATGATCCCCCCCTGTATTCAAAGTTTACTGATACTAAACCTTTTTCCTAAAAAAATATTGTTCTTTCAAAAATTTGAGAGAGCAATATTTTTTTATTTTTTTATTATGAATTACAAATTAAAAACTCTATTCTTTTAATTTTTATGTTTCATATATAGCTCTTTGAAAAACAGTATTATTAAACTTTTTTCAATTTATTATATATATATAATAAAACTTTGTCAATTTATTTTTTCTAAAAAATCGTATTAAAAAATCGTAGATAATTTTAATCATCTACGATTTTTCTTGTTTTTTATTGAGTTAAAATCTCATTCCAAACTTCACTTTGAGGAGCTAATGCTTCTCCTAAATCTTTCATAAGATAAGCATCTTTTAGATCTTCTACGTCATATACAGGTTTAGTTTCTCTGAGTTTATTTGCTCCTATATTTATAGACGGAGTTTCTAAATAATCCACAATTTTTACATACACTTCTGGTCTATAAATATAATTTATAAATTTATAAGCATTTTCAATATTTTTAGCTCCCTTTAGTATAGTCATACTGTCTATATACATTTGAGCTCCCTTTTCAGGTATGAAAAACACCATATTTTCAGCCTGTTCATCAGTCATATGAGCTACTATATTTTCATAGTAACCATGCACTACTAAATACTCACCATTTGTGAATCCTTTTCCAAAACTTTCACTGTCAAATCTTAAAATATTTTCCTTCCATCCTAAGATGATTTTTTGAGCGTCTGCTAAATCTTGCGGATCAGAAGATTCTGGTGAATGTCCTGCAATGATTAAAGCACTAGACATAACTTCTCTCATATCATCTAAAAGAGTCATCTTCCCCTTTAAATCTTTTCTGTTATATATGTCAAATGATCTTTCAAAATCTTTTACATATTTTGTATTTACAGCTATTCCAGTTGCTCCTACAGAATATGGAATTATATAATCATGATTTTTATCAAAACTAATCTTTGAACCTATCTCTTCATTCAGTTCCTTTAAATTCGGAATTTTAGATTTGTCTATTTTTTCTAGCATACCTTGTTTCATCATAATCTCTGCATAGTCAGTAGATGGGACTGTTATATCATAACCATTTCCTCCAGCCTTTATCTTTGCATACATCTCTTCATTAGAAGAATAGTAATCAGTTATAACTTTTATCCCAGTTTCAGTTTCAAAATCAGTAATCACTTCATTTGGAATATAGTCTGACCAGTTAAATAAATATAACTCATTTTTTTGTTCCTCTTTTCCACAACCTACCAAGACTAATAACATTAAAATAAAAACAATACTTTTTTTCATTTTCTCCTCCTTTTTTTAATTTACCATATATTTTTGTATTTTTTTCGTTGACATAGCTAGCGCTATCGTTCCTGCAATCAGTATCACTGATAATGCATTTATAATTGGTGAAACTCCAAACTTAATCATTGAATAGATGTGTAGTGGCAAGGTCGAAGAACCTGGTCCTGCTACAAAAAACGTTATTACAAAATCATCCAATGACAGGGTAATAGACATTAAAAGCCCAGATATTATCCCTGGCATAAGGTTAGGTAATATTATCTTGGTAAGAGCTTGTTTTTCAGTAGCTCCAAGATCATATGCCGCTTCAACTATGGAATAATCAAAATCATATAACCTAGATAACACTATAAATAGTACAAAGGGAATATTAAATGTTGTGTGGGCTAAAAATATACTCATTAATCCCAATTTAAACTTTATACTTGTAAATAAAATTAGTAGAGATACCCCCATTATTATGTCTGGCAGAACTAAGGGCAGATAAGATATTACTTGAAGATATTTTTTATGTTTAAAACTATACCATTGTAGCGATATTGCTCCTAAAGTTCCTATTGCTGTAGATATAATAGCTGAAGTTAACGCAATTAAAATACTATACCTAAAAGACTGCCATAATCTTGCAGAATGATTAAATAATTCATCATACCATTTGAGAGAAAAACCATCCCATGCTATTCCCATACCAGAATTAAAAGATTGAACGATCAAAACTACCAAAGGAAGATATAAAAATATTAAAGTTAATATAAATATATTTAGTGAAAACTTCTTTTTATTCATATTTATACTTTCCCTCCCTTATGATCTTTATCATATTTTGATAAAACGACGATAAAAATTACTGTTATTATTGTTAAAATTGTTGAAATTGCTGCTGCTTTAGGCCAATTCCTCGTAATTGTAAGTTCTCTAGCTATTATATTTCCTAGCATTTGAGAATCATTACCTCCAACTAATTTTGGGATAGCATAAGATCCCAATGCCGGTATAAATGTAAATAATGTAGCTGTTACAACCCCTGGTTTTATGTTAGGTAAAAATGTTTTTGTATACGCCTTCATCTTACTAGCTCCTAAATCTCTTGCTGCATCAATTATTGCAAAATCAAATTTTTCTATGGCAGAATATAGAGGTAAGATCGCATAGGGTAGATATGCGTAAACACTTACTAATATTACTGCAAATTTATTATAAATAAACTGATGTGGCTCTAATCCTAGTTTCATTAAAAGATTATTTAACAATCCATTATTTCCAAGAAGAGCTATCCATGAATAGACCCTTATTAAGAAATTTGTCCAAAATGGAACTATTATTAAAAACAATAAAAAGTTTTTATACTTTGATGTAGCTATATAAAGAGCCGTTGGTATAGCTATTAAGACTGTAATTACAGTAGCAATTACAGAAATTTCTATTGTATTCCAGACTACTTTTAAAAAATATGAGCTACTAAAAAAATTATATCCATCTACTGAAAAGATCCACTCTACGCCACCATAGATCCCTTTTTTTAAAAAGCTGTAAACTATAACTATCAATGTAGGAGCCACGAATAATAAGGTTAACCAAAGAGTTATAGGAGTTGAATAGATTAAACCACTTCTTTGATTTTTCATCTACATCACCTCTAATAGGAAACTATCAGCTGAATCCCAAATGACATAAACCTCATCTTTCCAATGAATACTTTCTGCATCTCCCTCAAAGAAATCTACATGTTGTTTAAATGCACTAAATAACTTATCTCCTAAACTGCCTTCTATAGTTACAAAAAATTTACTTTGAAATCCTGAATAGATCATCTCTTCAATCTTTCCATTTAATATATTATCATTATCATCTAAATATCTAGGTTTTGATTTAGATATTTTTACTTTTTCAGGTCTGATAGTTAATTTTACAAAATTTCCTATCTCAACTTCTTTATCTAACTCAAATTTTATCCTTCCATAGTTCGGTGATTCTAAATATCCAAATTCCTCTTCTACCTCAACAACTTCACCCTCGATAAAATTAGTTTCACCAATAAAGTTAGCTACATATGCATTAGCTGGACTCTCATAGATCTCATTAGGAGTTCCTATCTGAAGAACCTCTCCATCTTTCATTACTGCTATTCTATCGGATATACTCAGAGCTTCTTGCTGATCATGGGTAACAAATACAAATGTAATTCCGACTTCCTCATGGATATTATCTAACTCTATGAGCATATGCTGTCTAAGTTTTGCATCTAGTGCAGACAGTGGTTCATCTAGGAGTAAAACTTTTGGTTTATTAATTAATGCACGAGCTATTGCAACCCTTTGTTTTTGACCTCCTGATAGTTGAGATGAATATTTATTTGCATGTTCAGATAATTTTACCATCTCCAAATATTTTTTTACCTCTCTATCTATCTCTGTGTCCTTTATTTTTTTTAATCGCAATGGAAATGCTATATTTTCATAGATTGTCAGATGAGGAAATAATGCATAGGTTTGAAATATCGTATTAACATCTCTTTTATCTGGGCTAAGATGGGTAATCTCATCTTTTCCTAAATATATAGCTCCGCCATCAGCATCTATAAACCCTGCTATCATCCTAAGAAGAGTGGTCTTTCCACATCCAGATCCTCCTAAAATAGAAAAAAATTCTCCATCTTTAATCTCAAAACTAATATTTTTTAGTACTTCTATTCCGTCAAAAGACTTAGATATAGAACTAATTTTTATATTCCCTTGTTTCATAACATTTCTCCTTGCTATATTAATTTTAACAGCTTTAATTTTAAATAAAATACACTAAATTTAATATCTTAAGTTATTACTGTTTTATGTTTTATATAATACGTTTATAAAAATAGTATTACTAAACACCTAGCATTATATTTTATAAAAAAAATTAGACTTTGTCAATTGATTTTTTTCATATATCGAGCTATAATATTAAATGGTTTTAAATAAATATAAGGGAGTACAAAATGGATATAGGCAAAAAAATTAAAAGACTTAGACAGGAAAAATTTCTCACTCAAGATGAACTCGCTATGAGATGTGAACTATCCAAAGGTTTTATATCCCAAGTAGAGAGAGATCTTACCTCTCCATCTATAACTACCCTAATAGATATACTCGAAGGATTAGGCACAAACCTCAAAGATTTCTTTAATGAAAATGAGGATGAAAAAATTGTCTTTAAACAGGAAGATATCTTTGAAAATATCGATGAAGAATTAAAATATAAGATCGAATGGATCATCCCTAATGCACAAAAAAATCAAATGGAACCTATTCTTATAACTATAGAAGAGGGAGGCCGATATAAAGAAGAACTCCCCCATGAAGGTGAAGAATTTGGGTATGTCCTCAGTGGAACTGTCTTAATTCATTTAGGAGAAAAAATATATAAGGCCCGTAAAGGGGAATCATTTTATTATAAATCTAGAAAAAACCACTATATTTCTAATGCAGGAAAAAATATAGTTAAAGTTTTATGGGTATCTAATCCTCCTGCATTTTAAAAAAAGATATCAAAAGCAATATTGCTTTTGATATCTTTTTTTAAAATTTTTTTTCATAAAATTTATACCGATAAGACATTTAAAATTTGAATAGCAACTCCTAAATGCAGTGCTTCTTCATCTATATCAAAATATTCATTGTGAGCCGATGCCATTATTCCTTTTTTTTCATTTTTCACTCCCAAATTAAAAAATACTCCTGGTATTTTTTCTAAATAATATCCAAAATCTTCTACACCCATATTAGCTTTTTCTTTCTCTAGTACATTTTCTATCCCCAAAATATCTCCTGCATTTTTTTTTACCAACTCCACCATCTTATCGTCATTAATAAGAGCTGAATATCCTTTTCCAATTTTTAATATCCCATTTCCACCCATTGAGATAGGTAGGGTATTCACCAAAACATCTAATTTTTCTTTAACTAATTCCCTAACTTTGGGATCTAAAGTTCTTAGAGTTCCTGTTAATTTAACTGAATCAGCTATTATATTATGAGCTGTCCCTCCAGCTATTTTCCCTATAGTTAGCACTGCACTGTCTCTAGCATCTATCCGACTAACTATAGTTTGCATAGCTGTTATCAATTGAGCGGTTATTACAATTGCATCTACACCATCTCCAGGATATGCTCCATGGGCAGACTGCCCTTGAACCTCGATTTCTATATTATCCGAAGAAGCATTCATCTGTTTATATCTATATTCTACACTTCCTTTTTCTATAAGAGAACTCACATGTAATCCAAATATTGCATCTACTCCGTCTAAAACCCCCTCTTCAATCATAGGCTCAGCTCCTCCTACGGTTTCTTCTGCAGGTTGAAATATAAACCTTATATTTACTCCTAATTCATCTTTTTGCTCACTAAGTATTTTAGCTACCCCCAAAAGGATAGTAGTATGAGCATCATGACCACATGCATGCATTACTCCATGATTTTTAGATTTGTAAGAAACATCGTTTTTTTCCAAAATAGGTAATGCATCAATATCAGCTCTAAGAGCTATGGTTTTTAATGCATTTTTCCCCTTTATCTCACCGACTACTCCTGTCTTTGCCATTTTTTTATGCAATATTCCAAATTCATCCAAATATTCACAAATTTTCCTTTGGGTACGAAATTCCTGCATCCCCAGTTCTGGATACATATGAAAGTCTTTTCTAACCTTAGAAAGCCAAGGTGATATACCTTTTGCTAACTTTAAAATTTTATTTTTATCCATAAAAATAACCTCCAAAAATTTATAGTACGGGTAATTCATTAATTACCCCTTCATTCCAAAAATAACTAAAAATGTCACTAAGAAAATCTATAAACACAGAAACTCACTGAAGTTAGGTTAGTGTATCTCCGTGTTGAATTTTTTTATTTATTTCAAATAATAGATACTCTCCATTAGTTTCTCTAATTTTTTAGAGATTCCACTTCCACTCATCCCATGATGATTTATTATTATGGAAAATGCCATTAGATCTCCATTCACATTATACATATATCCCCCATAAGATTTTACTCCTGTAAGGGTCCCACTTTTCCCATGGAGATTATCTACTAAAACTGTCTCCTCTTGGAATTTTTCAAAAGTTCCACCCTCTCTAGGTTCTGCTAAAGAATTATAATAACTCAAAAAATTATCAGATTTTTTCATATATTTTAAGATCTCTACAACAATCGTAGGCGTTACTCCATCATAACGAGATAAACCACTTCCGTCGTAAATATATAGCCCTCTAGTAGATATGCGACTACTCCAATATGCTTTCATTGTTTCACCAAAATTTTCTTCTGTTTCTTTATTTTTTTCCATTAATTTTTTTTCTATCTCAATTTTTAGATGTTCTGCAAATAAATTTACACTATATTTATTTGTGTAAGCTATAATCTCCTCCAATCTAGGAGAATAATGGGTATAAATAAGATTTCTTTTTCCTACTTCGTTACCACTTTTACCTATTAACCTACTTCCATTATTTTTTATACCTTCTCTTTCTAAAGTTTCAGAAAATATTCTTCCCAAGGCAGAGGCTGGATCTTGCATCACTGTATTATATGAAGTTATAGGTTTATTAATAGTTCCCAGTGCTATTATTTCATTGGTATAAGGAGGTACTACCAAGGTTATTTTAGATCTTTTCTTATCATCTACTACAACTTTATTAGTTACCACAGTATTAACCCATGAAGGGGATACTCTTACCCTAATATTTTTACCATCCTTTTGGAATGTCAACCTAATACTGTTATCTAAAAAAGTAAGTCCACTAGGTTTTGATGCAAAAGTATATCTCAAATCCCCCCATTCCCATGTTTGAGATAGGGTTGTTTCAGGATAATAAGAGCAATCTGCAACTATTTTTCCATTAATCTTTTTTATCCCCATTTTTTTTATTTTTTCTGTCCAAGTATTTAAAAATTCCAATTGTTTCTTTTTTTCCTCTGCTGTTACCCTATTTGGATCTTTTGCAATCAAATATTTAGAGCCTAAAGTAGGATCTCCTCCTCCAATAATATAGATATTACCATCTAAAATCCCATCTGATCTAATCTTCCCATCATAAGCTAAAATAGTTTTGAATCTATAATCTGCTCCTAAAACTTCTAATGCCGCTCCTGTTGTCAATAATTTCATATTAGAAGCAGGCACCAAAGATTTGTTAGAGTTTAATTCAAATAAAGTTTTATTAGTTTCCAAATTCACAATTTTTATCCCAAGGCTAGCATTTTCTATTTGGGGTAATTCTCTAAAATCACTTACTATTATTTCTGCCTTGGATTTTATTGGAACTGTTTGGATTTCGGCACTCTTACACGAAATTATAGATATTAATATCATCAATAAAATTATTTTTTTAAATATATTTTTCATCTAACCGCTCCCTCTAAAGTTTTAATCGTTAATCTATCACAATCTATTTCTATTTTTATCCCCAATGGAAGAGTTATCATAGGTTTACAATGACCAGATTTAAAATTATAAATTACAGGAATTCCTAGATCCTTTAATCTATCTTCTAAAAGATCCATAAGGGGTATATCATATTTTGATGCAGGAATACAATTATTAAAATCTCCCAAAATAATTCCATTTAGCTCTGATAGTTTCCCTGAGTTTAAAAGTTGTGTCAGAGCACGATCGATCTTATATGTAGGTTCTCTAATCTCCTCTATAAACAATATTTTTCCTTTAAAATTAAGTTCATTAGGGGTCCCCATGTCTCCCATAAAAGTAGTCAAATTTCCCCCTATCACTATCCCAGAAACTTTCCCTCCTACTATAGATCTTAGTTCTATTGGATTTTTTATCTCTCTACCACAACTCTTTTCCATACTTTCTACAAATGAATCCATTGTAAATTTTTCTATATCAAAAAAATTAGAAACTGCCATGGGACCATGAAATGTAACCAAACCAGCCTTTTGATTTAAAGCAGCATGAAGGGTTGTAATATCACTATATCCTATAAATATCTTTGGATTTTTTTTTATCATCTCAATATCTAGTTTATCAACAATTCTTATACTTCCGTATCCACCACGAAGACACATGATAGCATCTACTTCTGGATCTTTAAAGAAATTATTTATATCTGATATTCTACTTTTATCTGTTCCTGCAAATGAATGCCAGGTATCAAAGATATGTTCTCCTAATTTAACTCTATACCCTAGGCTTTCTATTTTTTTTTTAGATTCCAACACATCCTCTTTAGAGCTAGAGTTAGCAGGAGCTACTATCCCTATAGTATCTCCTTTATTTAACTTTCTTCCTTTTAACATCTCTCTCCTCCTCAATGATAAAAATAAAACTTTACATCCTTCACAAAATAGGTTATACTTCTTTTGAAGTGTGTTAGGGACATTATGGTGGAACTAATGCTGAGGTAGTAAACTTTTCTCAAAAGGTTTACTGCCTCTTTCATTTTATATAGTTATTCCCCTCCATCTATGAGATGTAGGGGCTTTTTTTATTTAATAAATTATACCCACAAATTAAATATAGGTCACATTGCTTTTTATTCTTCTACAGGAAAATATTTTTCTAATTTTAAATTCACATATTTCCCTGTATCCTCTAATTTAAATTCAGCTGAATACATTTTTTCATTTTTACCCTTTATTTTCTTTAGAGTTATATTTTCTCCTTTTATTAATTTTTTAGCTCTGGTTTTAGATATTTTTACATCTATAGTTTTATATTTACTCTCTTTCCAAATTGTAAAATTACACGGTGGGGTATCTCTATACCCTACACATGAAAAACCCTTACTATTTTCATATATATTTTTCCCACACCTAGGACAGACCCCTATTATCTCTCGTTCTGAATCATTGTATACTTTAGGTATCTCTATATTTTGACCAATAATTCTCTGGAGTTCCTCTGTTACTAGATCGATAGTCTCTTGGATAGTGCTGTTTCCTTTATATACTTTTTTTAGAAGTTTAGAAAATTCTACAGTTTTTGTTTTATATAGATCTATATTTAATTTATCTAATGTTTCAATTACTTTTTCTCCTAGTGGTTCTAAAGAAAAATTCGACCCTTTCTGAGATACATATTCATATTTTTTAGCATTTTCTATTATCCCTGTTCTTGTAGCTTCGGTTCCTATTTCGATTCCCTTTAATATAGCCTTATACTCATCTTCTTCGGTGTCACTGTCTTTTCTAAATGGATTTTTTAAATGGGCTGCGAGTTCCCTTTCTGATACTTTTCTAGGGGGCTTAGTTTCTTTTAGTTTCTTTTGAAATTGGACTTCAAAGGTATCTCCTACAACAAAATTTGGAAGTTTATTTTCAAAAGTAGCAGGTTCATACTTATAAAATCCCACCTGTACAATACTTTCTCCTGAAAGTTTAAATTTTTCCTCTCCTACACCTATTGTGACTACAACTTTAGCTGTAATAGTTTCTTCAGCTACAAAGTTTGAAATAAAACGATTCAATATAGTTTCATAAATTATTTTTTCTCTCCCATTTAAACTATTTTTAGGAAATTTCATAGTTGGAATTATGGCACTATGACTCTCTACCTTGTCATCATCAAATATTTTTTTGGAATCTTTAAACTTTACATTATGATCCTTTGAAAGTACTTTTAGAAGTTGTTTTACCTTCCCCTTTTCATTTATAGCTAAATATTCTGTATTTGTTCTAGGATATGTGACATATCCATTTTCATATAGTTTTTGGATTATTTCTAGTGATCCCTTAAAATCTATCTTATTTTTTTTTGAAAGTTGAGATTGTAATTTTGATAATGAAAATAATTTCCCTGGTTGTTTTTTTATCTCCTTATTTTCCTTAGACAAAACTTCCCCTTTATAGGAATTTAGTTCTTCACACTTTAAATCAGCTTTTTTCTCAGCCTTTATAAGATATTTAGTACTTTTAGATAATTTAAATTTAACCTCATCTTTTTCACATTCACTCTCAAGCTGGATATATTTTTCCACAACAAACTTTTCTATAGATATATCCCTGTCATAGATAAATTTTAATACAGGTATTAATACTCTTCCCACTGGCATCAATTGACCACTTTTAAGAGTTATATATCTAGTTAAATTTATCCCGAAGAGCCAGTCCATAACAGTTCTAGAATATCCTTCAAATGCTAATTTTATATATTCTCTATCGGGTTTTATATTTTTAACTTCCTCTATAATAGTCTCCTTGGTTTGCTCTGGAAGCCATAGTCTATATACCTCTTTTTTTATCTTTGATTCTTTTATAATCCTATCTATTATTATCTGTCCCTCTCTATCAGCATCTCCACAATTAATGATCCCTTCTACATCGTCCCTCTCCATAAGATTTTTTAGGACTTTAAATTGTTCGGCTATCCCCTTGCTTTCCTTTAATTTAAATTTAAACTTCCTCGGTGTGAAGGGTAATTCGACTTCTTTCCACTTCATTTTTTTACCAAAATAATCATCTACATTTGATAATTCAAACAAATGTCCGAATGCCCAAGAAACAATATATTTTTCCCCTTCTATATATCCATTCCCTTTTTTCTTTAGTCCCAACGCATTAGCTATATTTCTTCCAAGACTGGGTTTTTCAGCTATAATTAATTTTTTCATCATTTACTCCTCTTGTTTGACCAACTAAGGGTTTCTTCTTTTAGTTTATACTTTCATTCAAATAATAATAAAGTTGTCTCTTTTAATTTTAAAGGATTGCAAGATTTAAATCAAGGAAAAAAGAAAATTGACCTTACCCTCTTAATATTGATATAATTTAATGATAAATAGGTAATTATTTTCTACCTGTAAACTTTCAATTATCAACTCTTGTTTCATAGGAGAAATCAATATGTTAAAATTTAAAAATATAACTACTAATGGAAAAAAACCACATCTTAAAAATTTAAATTTAAATGTTTTAAATGGAAAGTTTGCTCTTTTAAATTATAAATCTAAAATAGAAAAAAATAAGATGATAGACCTAATCTGTCAACTTGATACTCCACAATCTGGAGGGATAATTGTTGGAGGTAAAAACCTTTCTAAATTTAATTGCCGTTCAAAAGTAATCCAAAAAAGAATAGGTATTTGTTTTGAAGATTTCAAACTCATACAAACAAAAAATGTTCTGGCAAATGTAATTCTTCCTTTGAAGATCCATACGAAGTTGCCTCCTAATAAACTTATTGAAGTAGGTGAAAAACAATTAAAGAATTTTGGACTTTTAGATAAAAAAAATGATTTTTTAACGACTCTAAATTTAGAGGAAAAACAAAAACTTAATATTGCTAGATCTTTAATTTTAGATCCTGAATTGATTATCTTAGATAACCCCCAAATTCATTTAAAAATCGAAGAAATTGAGAGTTTAATGAAATATTTTCAAGATCTCAATAAAAATGGAAAAACCATAGTAATTTTTACCAACAATAAAAAAATTGAAAATATGATAAATTGTGACAAATATATTTTAGAGAAGGGAGCAATATCTAATGTTTAAAAAAATAAGTCAGATGAATACCGAAATAAATGAATTGATCCAAAAAAATATAACTTACTATACCCTTAGTTTCACCACTTTGATCTTTGCATTTTTATTTTTTAATATAAGTGTTATTTCTATCTACAACATCTATCAGAGTAATGAGGCTTTAACTAAAAATTATACCCTCAATGTTTATATGAATAATAACGTCTCTCAAAACAGTATTGAGAAGATAGAAAAAAACATTTTAACTCTTGATGGGATTGAACAAATTGGATATTTAAATAAAGAATTAGCATTTAAAAAATTAGCTGATCAGCTAGGTCTTAGTAACCGTGGGATAGGTAATCCTCTTTTAAATTCATTTGTAGTAAAGACTCGAGGAGAAGAAAACCTAAATAATGCAAAAGTTATCATATATGAGATCGACGGTGTAAAAGAAGTTGTAATCAATCAAAAAAGTATAACTACACTGGATGAAAAAATTAAAAGAAATAAGAAACTTATAATTGGATTACTCATAATCACACTACTTCCAATAAAAATAATGATATTTAATATAATGCATAGCAGCGTTGTCAGTCAAAACCATGATATAGAAGCAAAATTTTATCTAGGGATGGAAAAAAGAGAGATCTTAAGACCATATTACTTTATAAATAATATAAAGTTTATCTCAGCAGCTATTATAGGTAGTTTAATTTTTTTAAACCTCTATGAGTTTATCCAAAGTCAAATAGTCGAATTAAATTATATAGTTTCAACTATACAAGCTGGAATAGTTGTAGGAATCATTATTATTGTTATCAGTTTTATTTTTCCATTTTTATCTTTTAACTTAGTAAAGGTTAAGAGGTAGACCTATGAAAAAACTAATATTTTTGCTTACTTTAATAATCATAACTACAAATACATTTTCTAGTACCTTAGATGAAAAGAAAAATCAGATCAATCAGATTGAAAATGAGATAAAAAGAAAGGGTGAAGAGATCAAGCAAAACACTCAAAAGATTAATACCATTAATAAAAAAACTGAAACGGTAAAGGAACAGATAATCCGTGTAGAAAAAGAATTGAAAATTATTGAAAGTGAAAAAGAACTCCTAAAAATAAAGATTGATGTAGTCAGTAGAAAAGTAGATTATGGTAAACGAAATCTAAAATTTAGTTCTAAAGAACTCACTAATATGGAAAATGATTATGTCGCTATGCTTCAATCATGGCAGAAAAAAAAGATAACCGACGAAACCGACACCTATAACTTTAAAGAGATATTAAAGGCCAATCAAGAGAGGCAAGAGGAGATCAAAGGTGTCCAAAGTAATATAAAAAAAGTAAAAGAAGATATTGAAAAAGAGCAAAGAAATCTAAAAAAACTCCAATCTGAACTAGCTTATAAGGAACGTCAACAAGAGAGTAAAAAAAGACAACACAATAGCCTAATTGCCCAATATAATAAGGATAAAAAAATAACAACAGCTAAAACAAATCAAGCTAAAAGTACTATAACTAGCCTTCAAAAACAAAAAGTTGCAATTGAAAAAGAGATTGATAATATAATTAGAACTAGAACCAAACAACTAGGAAATGTAAATTATTCTACTGTTGCCAAAAATTTAGGAACTTTTAAAAGACCCATCTCTGGAAAAGTTGTAGTTGGATTTAAACAAGCTAAAGTAGGAGGTATCCGTAGTTCAGGACAGGAGATCCAAGGAAGATTAGGAGATCGAGTCATCTCTACAAATAAAGGAAAAGTTATTTATGCTGGCAAATTTATGAATATGGGAAAAGTTGTTATGATAGACCATGGTTACAACCTAATCACTATTTATGGAAACCTAATTTCAAACTATGTAAAATTAGGTCAAACAGTAAAAAAAGGCAGTGAAATTGGAATTTTAGGACTTAATTCAGACGGAAGATCATATCTTTATTATGAGATGAGATTTAACCTAAAATCTTCTAACCCAAACAACTTTTAGAAATATCTCAGTGTTCACTATACTAACAATTAAAATCACAGAAACTTAGAGATAAAAATAAACATCATATACTTGACCATAGGTCATACAGGGGGATAAAGATGAAAAAAAAGGTATGTATTATATATAATACCTCTAAAAAGGATGCAGTAAAATTTTATGAAGTTTCCAAAGAATTCTTCGAAAATTGCGGTGTAGAGGTCCAGACAGAGATAGAAGGATCATCCTTTGTTGTGGTTATAGGTGGTGATGGAACTCTCCTACAGGCTAGTAAAGATATAGCTAGTCACAATAAATTTGCTGTTGCTGTAAATATGGGAAGTCTTGGATTTCTTACAGATATTAGGAGAATCGAAGCCCTTCAAGTTTATGAAGATGTTCTGATGGGTAACTACAAATTAGAGGAACGACATATGTTAGAGGTCGAGGTCCGAGGAGAAAAATACACTGGACTCAACGAAGTAGTTCTAGCAAAGGGGGGAATCCTACAAAAGTTAATTAGAATTAGAGCTTCTGGGGAACACTATATCAACACCTATAGGGCAGATGGGTTAATCATCGCTACTCCTACAGGATCAACAGGTTATTCCCTTTCAGCAGGAGGACCCATCATTAGATCAAATTTAGATGTTTTATTAATTACTCCTATTGCTCCACACAATTTGAGCACTAGACCCATAATAGTAGATGGTAAAGAGGAGATAACATTAAAATTAGAAGGAAGAAACAACTCTGCCTATATAGCTGTCGATGGAGAAAACCCTATTGAAGTTACCAAGGAGGATACTATTAAGGTTAGATATTCAGATAAAAAACTAAAATTAGTTCTGCCAAAATCAAGAAATTATTATTCTGTTTTAAGAGAAAAATTAAAGTGGGGAGATAAGATATGTTAAGGGAACTTCGAATTGAAAATTTAGCAATTATAGATAAATTAGAATTAGAATTTCAAGATAAATTAATAGCTCTTACAGGTGAGACTGGAGCAGGTAAATCTATTATTCTTACAGGTATTAATTTACTTATTGGTGAAAAAACCAATATGGAGATGCTCCGAGATGGGGCTGACTATCTTTTGGCTGAAGGTGTTTTTGATGCCAATGAAAATCAAGTTAAAGAACTCCATGAAATGGGAATAGACGTAGAAAATAACGAGATAATCGTCCAAAGAAGGATGGAATCTAATGGTCGGGGAAAAGCTTTTGTAAATGGTAGAAGAGTCCCTATGAGCAACCTAAAGGAGATCATGGGAACCTTGGTAGATATCGTAGGTCAACACTCCCACCAAATGCTCCTCCATAAAGGAAATCATATAAAATTAATCGATAGGTTCTTAAATAAAGACGAACATCTCATTAAAAATGAACTAGGAGATATAGTCTCTCAGTATGAAGAGGTCCATAGACTCCTTGTTCAACTTTCAGATACAAGGAATAATATCAAAGAAAAAAAAGGTCTCTATGAATATCAACTATCTGAAATTGAAGAGATAAATTTATCTAAAAACGAAGATGAAGAATTAGAAGAAGAATATAAGATCCTTTTTAACGCTGGTAAGATAACCGAAAAACTAAAAAATTCATATTATACTATAAGTGACGGCGAAGTAAATGTAACATCTTTACTCCATAGTGTGAAAAAAAATATGGAATCTCTTTCTCAATATGGAAAAGATTATGAAGCTCTCTTTGAAAAAGTAGAAAAAATTTACTATGAAGTCGAGGATCTCACATACAATATAGAAAATATTCAAGACAGTATGGATGCAGATGAGTATAGACTCAATGCTGTGGTAGACAGATTAGATAAAATAAATAGTCTAAAGAAAAAATATGGAGAAAATATATCAGAAATTTTAGAATACCGAAATAAAATAAAAAAAGAATTGGACCTTTTGGATGAAAGTGATTTTGAGGAAAAAAAATTAAATAAAAAAATCGGGGAACTTCTAAAAAAATATAAGGAAGTAGCTTCTAAACTTTCCGCTATTCGTAAGGCCAAAGCTAAATTAATCGAGGAAAATTTAACTTCTGAACTGATATATTTAAATATGAAAGACGCTAGATTTAAAGTCGATTTTAAAGTTGATGAAAAGATCTCTAGAACTGGGATGGATATAATAGAATTTATGATCGCTCCTAATCTAGGTCAGGAGATGAAACCTCTTGCCAAAGTAGTTTCTGGTGGAGAGATGAGTAGAATTATGTTAGCTCTAAAGGTTATATTTTCTGCTGTAGACAATGTTCCTATACTGGTATTTGATGAGATCGATACAGGAGTAGGAGGAGAAACAGTGAGAAAGATCGCTGATAAACTATATGATATTGGTGAAAATGCACAAATCATATGTATAACTCACTCCCCTGCAATTGCAGCTAGAGCAAGCCAGCAATTTTATATTAAGAAAAAAAATGTTGGTGGAAAAACCATAGCCACAGTAAAAAATCTAAATCCAGAAGAGAGAATAGATGAGATCGCACGAATGCTAGCAGGAGATCAAGTCAGCGAAAGTGTAAAAAATCATGCAAAAGATCTATTAAAAGGTAATTGATAATTAAATAAAGCTTTTGACGCTGACTTTAATAGACTAAAAAAACGACTATTAACTATTAAAAAAGTCAGGGTTTAAAAGTCAGAATTTAGTCTGCATCGAAATAATCAGAGAAGATTGATGATACATTTCATTTTTTTCATTAGATAATAAAGAAAGTTAATATTCGTATAAATTTGGTGGCAAAAAATGTTTCGTTATTAGTTTCGCAAAATACAATTGGAGGATTAGATGCTTAACAAAGTGCCAGGATTTAAAAAATTTGAAACACATATGAAAGACAGTAATTTTAGTTATAACAGTTGCGAAGCCTACAAAAAAGATATAGATGATTTTTTTATTTTTAGTAGATATAAACCTCTAAATGAAATAGTAGAAGAGGATATCTTAAACTTCATAAAAGACCTAAAAAAAGTCTATTCTAATAATAGTATCAATAGAAAAATAATATCTATTCGAGGATATTTAAAATATTTTTACAAAAATGGTATAATTGATAGTCTGCCCATGGAAAAGATAAAAAATCTTCCTCCTGAAAAAAGAACTTTAGAAATACTTAGTTTAGAAGAAGTTAATAAATTGAGAGAAGTTATGGATGACTCTCCAAAAGAATACAGAGATAATATCATCTTGGACATCCTCTATGATACTGGTATTTTAATATCAGAACTCTTAGACCTTCGATGTGAAGATATAATCTCAGAAAATTATAAGGTTATCACTCAAATTAAAGGTATGAAGATAAATAAGATTCCTTTAGATAACTCTTTAAGTACTAGATTACAGATATTTATAGAAGAAAAAAGAGATCTTTTAAGAAATAAAAATACCAAGATATTTTCTAGTATTTCTAGACAAAATTATAGGGCTAGACTTATAAAATATGGGAAAAGAGCTAACTTTGATAGAGAAATATATACTCATATGATCAGAAACTCTGTCCTAAAAAACATTTTAGACACAGAGGGAGCCCATGTTGTAAAGGATAGGATGGGATACTCTACCATTCAAAATACCAGCCTTTATAGTAGTAGAAATACCCAGCAGATTAAAAAGATATATATGGAGATAGGAATCGGAGATAAGTAGGGGTAATTCATGAATTATCCCTAACTAAATATATAATTAATAGAATAAAGGAGAATTAATGAAAGCAGGATTTATTGCAGTAGTAGGAAGACCAAATGTAGGAAAATCTACATTGATGAACAAAATCGTAAATGAAAAGGTAGCCATAGTTTCGAATAAAGCAGGAACAACTAGAGATTCAATCAAGGGAATATTAACTATACAAGATACACAATATGTATTTATTGACACCCCAGGAATCCATAAACCTAAACATCTTTTAGGTGAACATATGACCAATACAGCTATCAGTGCACTTAGAGAAGTAGAGGCAGTTATGATGGTATTAGATGGAACTCAAGAGATCAGTACAGGGGATCAGTTTGTTTTTGATAAAATTATGAAAGCTCCTAATACTCCTAGAATTGCAGTTATAAATAAAATTGACCTTATGACAGACGTAGAGATCGAAGAAAAAATCGGTGAGATCAAAGCAAAATTAGGAGATTTCCATAAAATCGTAACTATGTCAGCTGAATACGCTATCGGTATCCCTAAATTATTAGAAGCTATCGATCCATTTTTAGAAGAAGGAATCATGTACTATCCAGAAGATATGTATACTGATATGCCTATGTATAAGATGATTATAGAGATAGTAAGGGAAAAAATATTAATTAGAACTAGAGATGAAATCCCTCATTCTATAGCTGTTGAAATCATCAATGTAGAGAGAAGAGAAAACGGTAAGGATAAATATGATATCAATATTTATGTTGAGAGAGATTCTCAAAAAGGAATAGTTATCGGTAAAAAAGGTGCTCTTTTAAAAGCTGTTGGTACCGATGCTAGAAAAGATATAGAAACTTTACTCGAGAAAAAAATATACTTAAATCTTTGGGTTAAAGTTAAAGATAAGTGGAGAAAGAAAAAACCATTCCTAAAGGAAATGGGGTATAACTTAGACGAATTATAAGAAAAAATGATCTATCAAACAGACATAATTTTTTAATTTGTTTAAATAATAATAAAAGGAGGATTTTTCCTCCTTTTTTGCTAATACTTATAAATTAACCACCAATTGTTTTAATCTTAACAACTTTGAAGAATAATTTTTTATTTCATGATAATTCGTGACAAAATTTGGAACAAAAAGGGAGGAGAAAATGGGTAAAAAATATAAGATACTTATCATCAGTGATACAGAAATCTTGGGACAATATCCCATGGATAAATTAAAAAAAATGTTTTTTGATGTTGATTTTATAATTTCTGCTGGGGATCTAGGAAATGATTATTTAGACTATCTTTTTACTACACTCAACAAAGATATCATCTATGTCAATGGAAATCATGTCTATAAAAAGGGGCACGATATCTCATTTTGTAAAAATATCGATGGAAAAGTTCTAAAATATAAAGGTTTAAAAATATTTGGTTTAGGTGGTAGTAAAAAATATTCTTACCAAGAAAATCAATATTCAGAATTTGAAATGACCCAAAGGATAGTTTTAAATTTAGGCTATCTTTTCTTTGGGAACCTCGATATCATGGTGACACATACTCCTCCAAGGAGAGTTAATGATCGAGAAGATTTTACACATCAAGGGTTTGAAGTTTTTCATAAAATTTTAAAGTATTTTAAACCAAAATTATGGATTCATGGACATATTCATCTAGTTTCCCATATGGATACCCAAGAAACTACCATAGGAAATACTCGAATTATCAATGCCTATGGATATAAAATTATAGAATATATGAAAAATTAGGAGGTTTTTATGAATAATTCATATATCCAAGAAGAAGCTAAAAATGCTTATGATAAATTTGTCGGAAAAGGGAAAATATTAGGGATCTCAGTAGGCCATAGAGAAAATTTGAAAAAGTTTTCAGATATGCAAAAAGAACTATTAGCCTATAATAATTCTTCTTTAGGACTTCAAAATGTCCCCCTCTCTAAAATTGTAGGGAGTGTACAAAAAACAGAAGATTTTAGGAAAGGTTTTATTCCTAAAAACAGCATTGTAAAGATCAGATGGTGTAATATTTATATTGAGATGCTAGGTGATTTTAAACTTCCTCCAGTTGAGCTTTATAAAATAAGGGATGAATACTATGTCTACGACGGTAACCACAGAATCTCTGTGGCTAATTTTCTAAATTTTTCATCTATAGAAGCAATAGTAACAGAATTTTTTTCAGGAAAAGATACTGAAGAAGATCTAAACTATAGAGAAAAATTTAATTTTATCAAGCAAACTCAACTAAATCTTGATCTCACAGAGAGTGGAGACTATAAAAAACTCCTACAAGATATTGAAAGTTTAGAAGGTCAAGGTAACCTTATTGAAATATCTAAATATTGGTATCAATATATATATACGCCAATTATAAAGGTTTTAGAGTTTAATGGAATATCTTTAGAAGAAAGATTAGAAAGTGACCTCTATATCAATTTTTTAGAGCATAGAAGATATTTGATCAATAACACTAAAAAACATGATTATTCCTATGCTTTAGTAGATTATCTGAATATGATCTATCTACAAAAAAAATATACAATCCAGACTCAAATTAAGATAAATCGTTATATAGATTCCCTTATTAGAAGACTCTATAAATTAGATAAAGAAAAGTCTATGGACAAAACTCAAAAAAATAAGCTATCAGATCTTCGAAAATTAATTAGAGGAGATTTTACCGACGAACTCTATTTTTCCAAAGTCATTAGAAGAGATATAAAATCATGGTATTATACAAAAGTTCTAACAACTCTTGATATTTTCAGTGATAAATCTAGATTATTTGAGAAATCTAAATGGATTCAAAAAAAACAGCTTAAATTATATCGAGAACTAAAAGATTATATGAATTATTATAAGAAAAATTATTCAAATGCCTCTACAAGGGAAGGAATTTTGGACTATATATTAGAGGTTTTAATCCCTACATTTGAGTACCTTTCGTATAAAAAAATAGATGAAGATGAATTTACAGCACAATACTTTAAATTCAGTCATAGAAAAATTAAATTTTTAAAAAATGGAAAAAATACAAGTTTAGAAGAGTTGGAAAGCCTCTACCTAAATATCGGAACGGAAAGTTCTACTATTCAAGACTGGCTCTCTAAAACATTAAAAAAAGAAAAAACTTTCAAAGGAAATATCCTCAAAGGAGTCAAAGAACTCCTCCTTATAAAAGGACAGGATGTAGAAACTTTTGGTGAATTAATGGATCTTTACGAAGGAACTACTAACTATAAAACTATATTACATATAAAAAAACAAATATGGAATTTTGTAGAGCTTAATCCTTCTCATGATTGGGTTAAAGAAAAGTTTGCTATTGATTTAGAAAAATTAACACACAATAAAGAAGGTCTAAAGTTTTTTAAAACCGAAAGATTTATGCACTTTATCAAGGATAAATCAAATACTTATACCATCATTGACTTTTATATGGATATCATCCATTATAAAGAAAAGAATAATATAGAAAATACAACAGATATAGATACATTACTGATGCAATATATTAATAGATAGGAGGATATAAATGATAAAGGCAATTGTGCTAGATCTTGATGGAACATTATTAAATAATGCTCATGAGATCAGTGAAACAAATAAAAAAGTACTGAAAAAATTAGAGAGTAAAGGAGTAAAAATATTTTTAGCAACTGGTAGAAGTTATGAATCTATGAGGTCATATCACAAAGAGCTTAACTTAACAACTCCTGCTATATGTTATAATGGAGCCAAAATAATATCTCATGACGGAAGCGTAAAAGAATATTCAATAAAAGAAAGATCTCTAAAAACACTTATAGATGTTTCAAGGGAGTATAAAACTCATTTAAATATATATCAACATGAGATCTGGTACTCTGAAAATATTGAAAATAAAGAAACGGAAATATATAAAGAAATCTCAGGATTAATACCAGTAGAAAAAGATTTTGATCATTTGGATGAGATGTTTTCTACAAAAGCCCTCTATGTGGGAGAGCATGAAAAACTATTAAAGATAGAAAAAGACATAAATAATAGATTAGGAGATAGTGTTTATACTACTTTTTCAAGACCATTCTTCTTGGAAATTTTAGATGGAAATGTCAACAAAGGTACCGCTCTGAGAAATATTATGGAGACTGAAAATATTCCCCTATCTCAAGTTATAGCTTTTGGAGATGGATTAAATGACAAGGAAATGTTAGAAACAGCTGGAATTGGAGTGGCAATGGATGGTGCTTTTGATGAACTAAAGACAGTTGCTGATCATGTAACTACCTCTAATAATGAATCAGGAGTAGGAGAATTTTTGAAGAAATACTTATAGCTCTTTATTCGATGATCTTATAACAGAGATTGAAAGGGATCTCTAATAATCCCTTTCAAAATGAGGGAAGTAGAAGTTGTAAAATCTAAGTATCTATAGTATAATACCCTAGTAGAATGAGGTGATATTATGGCATTGGCTAAAAACAAAAAAGCGTTTCATGAATATTTTATAGAAGATAGACTTGAAGCTGGAATAGAATTAATTGGTAGTGAGGTAAAATCTATAAAGGCCAGTCAAGTTAGTATAAAAGAAGCCTTTATTAGAATAATAAATGGAGAGATCTTTATTATGGGTATGAGTGTAGTTCCCTGGAACTTTGGGAGTGTATATAACCCTGAAGAAAGAAGAGTAAGAAAACTTCTTATTCATAAAAAAGAAATTGCAAAACTTCATGAAAAAGCATCTCAAAAAGGGTACGCTATAGTACCTATCTCAGTATACCAAAAAGGTGCAATGATTAAGATCGAGATAGCTTTAGGTAAGGGTAAAACAAACTACGATAAAAGAGATACCCTAGCAAAAAAAGATGCAAAAAGACAGATTGACAGAGCTCTTAAAGATTCATATAGATAATATATATGACTTTAATATAAAGATTCAACATTACGGGAGTGCACTGGTTTCGACAGGGGCATCAGATTATAGGAAGCAAGTCAGGTTGATCGCTGTGAGAGGTCAAACCCATTTTTAAATGGAAACGAAAATTACGCAATAGCTGCCTAATAGTGCAGCGTGTTCTACCTTCCTAAGGCCTGTGCAGGCTGGTAGAACATAACTAACATCAGGCTTACCAATGGTTTCGTCATTAGACCTGCGGGACATCTTTAATTGACTGGTATAGGCTAGTCCTGTTCGTGAGACGAGTTTATACGAGACTAATTCATGAAATAAACTTGTAGAAACCTATGATACTGGTGTTCTTGGACACGGGTTCAATTCCCGTCACTTCCACCAACAAATCCACGACTGCAAATGTTCTAGAAGTTTGTAGGAGTTTTAAATAGTGAAAGACAATACTTTAGGGTATTGTCTTTTTTTAGAAAAAATATTCATAATAACATATAAAATAGAAAGATATCGTACTACAGGTTTTAACAGGAGAAGGTGATTAAAATTTATAAGTTTGAAGTCATTATCAAATTATTAGTAATTTTTTTACTTTATTATATAGTTTATTTTATAAAAAACAACTTCAAGTCAAGTAAACTATATAGATATTTTTATAGGGAAAAAAATAAAAAACTTTTTTTAAAGAAAATGCTAGAAACAGATGAAGAGCAAAAAGAACTTGACGATTATTTATGCAAAATTGAAATCTTTGATGTATTTTCAAATAAGCAAATGAGTGACCTTATAAAAAGCATCAATAAATTAGACAATAACAAATTTAAAGTTAAGTCATACTATAGAAATAAAGTTATAGGAGAATATAGTTATGTAAATGCTTTTAATGGATTAGGGGGATGGGGAGTAATCGCAGATATTATCCCTAAAAATGAAAAACATATTTCTAAAATAAGTATAGTAAAGACACAATTAAATAATAAAGAAATATTTATTAAGTTTAAAGTTGAGTTATTTCCAAAAGAAGTAGATTTTTTTCTTAAAAAATATTTAAAACTTTTAGAATCATGGGATATACCATCTATGAATGGTTTAGATCCTTCGATGTATGAAAGAGAAGAACAAAGATGTTATTTTAATTTATACCAGTATTATTTGAAAAGTATTTTAAAATTGGCTTATGGAAAAGAATATATATTACCTAAAATAATGTATATTTATTCCAAAGAATTAAATTTAGAAGAACTAGAGGACGATGCCTTTACGGAAACATACATATCAAAAAATTCTAACAACCTGATAAGGCGTATATTGATTGAAGATGATTACAGTCTTTATTCTATTTCTAATAAAAGCTTTGAAAATATAGATGTATTAAGCTATTTAAATAACGAACTATATTATAGTTTTTTTTCTGAAATAGAAAAATATGAGTTTACAAAAAGAATAAATAAATACTTTAGTGGTGTCAAAAAATCCATACAATATAAAGATTATTTATGGTTAATAAATAAGACTAGAAACTTAGAAAATAGTGATGATGAAAGAACGAAGACTAACAATCATTATAGTAAAGAAGAAATAAAACTAAGAGATTTTATAATTGGAAAAGGTGTTCAAAAAGAATATTTTTCAAAAAAATATAAAAATTCATATAAATATCTTTCTTCTATCTATTCTCAACAGAAGGAGATTTTTATTATTAAGATAGCAATTAGAACACTTATGGCTACTCTCGTTGGAATAGGGATAACTATTTATTTGTCTTTAATCACAAAATCGTAATTTCCTAAGAAAAAAATATATTAATATAGGTATTAATGGGAGTTTTAAATAGAGAAATGAGTTAGGCAATTGTCTGACTCATTTTTTATATACTTCTTTGACTTCTTTTTTTTAGAAGAGTATAATCACTAGTGAAATGAAGAATTCTAGGGGGGGAAAATGAAATTAAGTTTTGAAAAATACATTGAAACAGAAAATTTAACAAAAGAAAGCTTAGAGCTTTATAAAGAGGGAATTGTCTGCTATAAGGCTGGAGCTTATAGGGCTTCTCTTATAATGACATATTTAGCTTTTTTAGAAAGTATAAAAAATAAAGTTATGATTGCTGAGAAACCGACAGGAGTTATAGATAGCGTCTGGGGAAAGATAAGAAATAAAATACAAAAAGAAGATGAATGGGATAAAAATACTTTTGAAGTATTGACTCAAGAAGATTTACAAATTAAAAACGGAACAGAAACAATAAAGAAAAAAATTTTTACTTTATCTGGATCTTTGAAAAGAGAATTAGAATATTGGAGAGATAGGAGAAATGATTGTGCTCACTATAAAAAAAATCAGATAACAAGTTCACATATAGAATCATTTTGGAGCTTTATTAATTCAAATTATAAAAAAATAAATATGTATGGAAGTAGAGATGCATTATTAAAAAAATTAGACGATTATATAAATCTAAATATTAAGATCAGTGACCAAAGAATTAAAGATATATTAAAAAAAATAAGCCAAGAAATAAAAAATGAAAGTGAGGCAGAAGAAGTAATTTTAGCAATAGAACTTCTAATGAAAGGAGATGATAATCCTTGGTTCCTTTATGAAGATAAAATGGAAGACATATTATGCTATTTAGTTGATTTAGGTAATGAAAATATGATAAAAGGAATTGAAAAGCACCTTAATTCTAAGGGAAGTATTGTATCTTTTTTAGAAAAAGATATTCAAAACTTAATTAAATTAAAAATTTCAGATAGTTTAATATTAAAATTATGGAAACAAGAATTAGATAAAATTCAAAAAAATGAATTATGTGCATTAGTTTCTTTATTGTTGACCAATGACTTAGTGATAGAAAACGATAAGGAAGAATTTAAAAAAGAAGTTGCAAACTACCTAATTCATACAAGCTTAAGTGAATTTGAATTTAAAATTTTAGAAGATAACGGAATACTAGAAGTGTTTTTAAACTCTAAAGTTTACGGTTGCTATGATTTCAATAGATGGAATTGGCATAATAGTTTCATATTTTATTTATTAGAGAAAACAAAATCACTAGAGTTATTAAAAGAGATAATGAAAGTTACAAAGCATACATATTCTCCAAATAGAACAGTAGAAACATTAGGAGAAAAGTTAGAAAATGAAGATTGGAAAAGAGATATGAGAAAACTTTATGAAAATACAGGAGAAGAGCCAGACTCTTTACTCGCAGAAAGTGTAACTGAGTAAGTACACACGTTCTAGAAATTTGTATGAGTTTTAGATCATAGAAGGGGTTATGCAATTGCTTAACTCCTTTTTTAGTTGGGTTTTTCCTATATTTGTTTCATTTTAATTTTATTTTAACTAAACTTTAATTTATTTTATAAAAGTAGTACAATATATTTAAATAAAAAATTAAATATATTGTACTACTTTTATAGGGGGGAAAATGGAAAATTATATTGAAAACTTACATGTCAAAGGATTTCGCCTTTTTGAAGAACTCAATGTTAAATTTAATAGGAGATTTAACTTTATAGTAGGACCTAATGGATGTGGGAAAACATCGTTATTAAGAGCATTAGCATCTGCTTACTCACATACTAACTTCTGTGACTCAAGGCTTAAAGATAATTTTGAAGTTTGGTCTGACGTAGTTTTAAATAATGAAAAAAGAAGGTTTGGAGCTAAACATAGAAAAGGAAAAGTCTTAGAAAAACATTATCGTTCTAATCCAAGATTAGACTGGGAATACCCTCCAAAAGAACTCGATGTTAATAAAGTAGAACTTTCTTTAAATAATAAAGAATACTGTCCTTTATTTTTAGGAGCTTACAGAAGGATTGAATATAAACAAATTAGTGGAATGGTAAGAGAAGAAAATTACCAAGATAGTAGAAGAAAATATTTACAAGAGTCTTCATTAAATTTAAGCGGAGGGAAATTACCTGATGTAAAACAATGGATGATTAATAGGTATTTTCAGATTGAAAAAGAATGGGCTAAAATAGAAAAGGAAAATTGGGATTGGCTGATTACAAATTTTAATGAAATAACTCCAAAGGATTGGGATTTTAGTTTTAGTAAAATTCAAAGAGACCTAGAACCAATGTTTATACTTAATGGAAATGAGTGTTATTTAGAGGAACTATCAGGAGGGTTTCAATCAATTCTTTCTACTGTTTTTGCTATCTTTGAATGGATTGAGAAAACTAATGAATCTATAATATTTCTGTAAAAGATGCTAAAGGAACTGTTGTAATTGATGAATTAGATGCTCATATTCATCCAGAATGGCAATTAATGATTAAAAAAACTCTTTGTAAAATGTTTCCTAAGTTACAATTCATTATAACGACTCACTCACCTCATATAATTTCAAGCGCTGAAGCAGGTGAAGTAATTATCATGAATAAGGATTCCAGAAACGCTACTCTTGAACCTAGTTCTAAATCTTACTCGGGATGGAGTACAGATAATATTTTAGAAGATATAATGGCTGTAAATAATCTTGAAAATAAAAAGTATAATTTACTTATAAATAGAGCATTAGATTCGGTAGAAAGTAAAAATTCTACTAAGCTCTTAGAGGATATAGTTGAATTAAAAGAAGTATCACACCCTAATGATCCAATAGTAATGAGCTTAGAAATAAAGTTAGCAGGATTAAAATTAGGTGATGCTTAATGATAAAGTTAAATAGACCAACTAAGCCGACTCTTTTACAAGAAAAAGAAGAAGAATGGAAAAAAACACTCTTAGAAGCTATTGAAAAGTATGGAAGCTATAAAAAAATTCCTAGCACCGAAAAAAGTAATTTGATAAAACATTATAAAGAAGATGAAATAAGAATTCCGCTATTCAAAAGCACTAATAATAAATGTTCTTTCTGTGAGTGTTATCCTGCAGAAGGTGGAGATGTTCAAGTAGAACATTTTAACCCTAAATCACTTTACCCAGAGGAAACTTTTGCATGGGAAAATTTAATGCCAATTTGTCTGAAGTGCAATAGAAAAAAATCAAACCATGATACAAAGTTAGAAAGTTTAATTAATCCTTATTTAGAAGACCCAGAAGATTTTTTAGATTTTGATTCATTAAGAATAGTTGCAAAAACAGATTCTTTAGATAAAAAAAAATCAAGAAGGAGCATAGACACATATAATTTGAATAGAGTTCCTTTATACACTCCAAGAGCAATTTTACTAGTATCTCTTCATGAATATGAAAATATTTTAGATAAACATTTAGATAAAGTAGAAGAATTAAAACAAAAAGCAAAAATATTAGAAGAAATAGAAGAATTAGAAGATTCTTTGTATAAGATAGAAAACTTACAGAAAAATACTTCAAAATATTCATTTTTTGTAAAGAATTATTTACAAAAGAGTAAAAGTTATAGAGACGCAACATTAATTTTAAAGCAGCATAGAGATTAAAAAATGAAAAGAGTTAATATAGTGAGCACATAGGAAATAACCCCTATGTGCTTTTTCTATACTCCTAATATCTTCTTCATCTTTTTGAACAAAAAAATCTCACCTTTCCCAGTAAGCATAGGCTGATATATAACCCTCCCATTGATAACTCTAGTAATCACTTCAAAATATCCTCTATCGAGATAGCATTGATAAGGTCTATTTTGACTACTAAGAATACCGTTAAATCTCATTTCTTGAAACAGCTTCTTTTGTCCTAATCCAAGAGTACCATAAGTAGTCTTAGTAAAATCATTAATAGAAAATCTTCCATACCCTTTTTTGTCGCAGATTAAAACAGATTTCAAGAATCTTCAGCACAAAGCAAAGAGATAAAGAGTTATAGTAAAACTTTTTTTGAGCCTGACTAAGGTCTGAATTTTATTTTGACTCTAATTCTTTTTCTGGATGTTACTCTACTTCTCAGTAGATATCTTGCGAGTTTCGTCGTGCCCATTATGCCCGTCAGGCATCCCACTCAGAAACGGGGATCCATGGTCTCACCCCTATAACATTATTTAGAAAAAGTGAGCTTTTCTTTCCTCTATTTCTTTTGCTCATGAAAAGAAACAGAGCCGTATTAAAGAGGGACTCTTTAGAACTTTATTTTGCCACTGATCACACAGAAAAATATCTGATCTACACAGATTAAAAATATTTTTCATTTTCGGTTAAAATTTGCTTTTATTTATGTAATCGGCGACAAAATCCTCACTTTTCCCTTCATTGTACATTGTCAATTGTACATTTTAATTATTCTCTCTAGTTCTCCTCCTAAGCCTTCCTAACTCTCTCCCTTATAATCACATAGGTTATCCCCTTAAAACTCAAACTTCGACCCTATTAATCCATTGGTACTATTGAGATAGAGAGCTAACAAATGGCTTAGTCCAATGAGAGGACTAAAAGACCACTGGTTGGTCTAAAGGTCCATTCAGTGGTCTTATTTTAGGTGGAAAATTAGGTGAATTTACAACATTCTAAATACAGTCATAATCATACAAATCCTTAACTATAAATATTTTTCAAAAAAAGAAAAACTTAATCTCCAGATTAAGTTTTTCTTTTCCAATTTTATAAGTCTAAACTTCATAATTATAATTTAGTCTGAATTTCTTTCCTCTCCCTGCCTTTTAAGTTCCTTATCCATCTTCCTAAAATTTGTTTGAAGAGAATTTAATCTTAATTCTATAGAATTTAATATCCAGAACTGAAAATGGTTAACCTTTTGCTGTTCATGGATCATCCATGCTATTTTTATGGAAACTAATAGTACTCCTAACTCTATGGAAAGATTAAATGGAATATAGTGTAAAACTCCACCGGCAAAGAATGAAAGTACAACAAATACAAGAAAAAGTCCATTAAAGATTTTGTGATTTCTACTACTGTGAGTAGCTCCTATACTTCCTATGAGTTTTTTTATTTTTTCCTGTTCCTTCTTATAGTTTTCCATTTCATGTTTTAAAAATTTGTCATCCATAGCCCGCCCCCTTTGATCTATATTGTAAAAATTATTCTATTTTTTAATTAAAATATCATATTAAAACTATTTTAACCTTTTTTTCTGATTTTTTCAAAATTTTAACCTTTTTTACACTTTTCAATTTTCTATTTTCCAATAATAATTCAAAAAAATACTTTAAATTAAAATTTATAATCGATGAGCTCTTGGAAACATTTCATATGATTATATGTTAAAGTCTGTTAAAATGATTAATGTAGTTAATTTTAAAATTGATTCAGATTTTATAAATATAAAAAGGAGAATATCTTATGAATACACTTGGAAAAATTATCAAATCATATATTTTTTATACATTATGTGCCCTAGGAATTAGTTTAAGTATAATTGCTAATGTAGGTGTAAGTAGCTTTAATTCAATGAACCTATCGCTAGCAAATGCCAATGATATTAAAATTGGGACAGTAACTATTTTTTTCAATATTACATTTTTACTTATATATATGATCTTAACAAAATTTGCATATAAATATAAGTATTTAATACAAGCATTCTCTGTATTTATGTTTGGAACGCTTATTAACTACTTCACCTACAATATCCTAGGGGGTATAACTGATCTTAGTTATATTCAAGGAATTTTTGTCTTTACTGGAGGAACCCTTATAATTGGATTATCCATCGGTATGATAATTCACTATAACATCATCACTTTTCCTATGGAAAATCTATGTATAAAAATTTCTGAAATGAGTAAAATTTCTTTCATTAAATTAAGGTATTCTGTTGATATAATCTCAGTGTCAATTTCAATAAGTGTTTCTCTAATGAATGGATTACCTATATACGTTAGGGAAGGTACACTAATCAGTATAATTTTCTTATCTTCAACTATAAATTTTTCCAAAAACTATGCTGAAAAGAAAAAGAAAGATAAAATTCTACCTTTTCCAGAAAACTTTAAAAATACTTAGCTGGTTGTGAAAATTATAAAAAATTTGATTTTAGGAGGGATTTATGAGAAAAATTTTAATAAGAGTAATTATATTTATCTTTTTTATAGCTGTAATCATTGGTTTAGTTGGTATGTATAAATTTAATGTTTTACAAGATGATATATACATAGAAGGAGCATCTCTTACTATAGAGGACCAAAATACATATCTTTTAGGTTCATGGATAGAGCCAATACCAGGAAATGAAAAAGAATTTCAAGGATTCACTTTAAACAGTGATGGTACAGCTCAGTCTATAAATATGGCTACACTTCAATATCAAAAATGGCAATTTAAAGATGGAAAACTTATTCTCACAGCCAAAAGTACTGGGAATAAAACTTCTTCTGTAGGAGAAGAGGTCTATACAGTAATATCAGTTAATGAAAATTATCTTTTTTTAAAAAACAGAGAAATTCAATTTATATATAAAAAAAGACAACCCCTGTAGAATACAGAAATCATCTTTTAACAGCATATTAATCATATCTTTTTTTAGAAAGGGTACGACTTAGAATGTTCCTACCCTCATGTAAATCACATTGAAAGTTCTTTTATAAAGTTAATAGTTGCTTCATTATTTTTACTATCATATTCTAGCTCTAGCACTACTACGTTATCATACTCTAGAGTTTTGTAGATATCTCCGTTGCTATATTTTTTATTGCATATATTTTCAGTTGCATTAAATGAGTTATTTTTTTTGAATATAAGCTCTTGAAGATCTTCGTAGAAATATGCAAAAACATCTTCTTCTGCAAGGGATATAAAACCTACTTCATCAACTGTCTCTTCCAAAAGGTCCCCTTTATGATTAACAACAAATTCATTTCCCTCCCTTGTTACAGGAAGTATTATCAAATAGTCATTTTTACTGAGGTAAATATCTAACTGAGAAATACGAGATCCAGTCCATTTAAAATCTACATTTTGTAAACTCCATCCAAATTTCTTTAATTCATCAAAATTTTCAAAATTTTCAATTGTTTTTCTATTTAGAACTTCAAACTTCATCCTCATATCATTTCTTAAGCTACTCTCTAAAAGAAATACAGTTTTATTTATATCTTTCCATTTGTTAGCAAACTCTATAAACAGAGTCTCTGCCTCATCAAGGGAAATAAATCTTTCCAATTTATAAGCCTTTCTTCTTTTGGCCATATTTATTTTTTCGTTTTTAAATTTTGACAAAATATATCTTAATTTATTACTAGAATTTTTGCCTATTCCTTTTTTATCTAGGATTTTTAAATCCTCCATAGAAAGTCTAAAATTAGCTACTTTTAACACTTCTTCTTTTGGCTTTCTCCCAGCACCTAAACGTGCTCCTCCCTTTGACATTTGCATCCTCCCAATATTAAAAAACAGTAACACCATTTAATTTATCACACTGCATATTTATTGTCAAACAAATTCAACCTTAGAATGACGTTATCAAATAAACCATGTAATACTCTACCGCTATTTTGTTCTCAGTAACTGATTATCTCATAAAGATACTGACAACAAAATAGCTGTAATTTAAAATTAGAGCACAGGAAATGTTTCCGTTCCCGATGCTCCATGATAATTTAAATTAAAACTTAAATTTTAAACTTATAAAAGTCCTTTTTCCTTAAGAAATTCTTCTGCAACAATTTTTGTAGGAACTCCTTCTTCGTCAGCTCTATAGTTCATCTGTTGCATCTCTGACTCACTGATTTGACCCGAAAGTTTCCCTAAAGCTTCTACTACATCAGGATGAGTCGCTGCAAATTCACCATTTAAAAGTGGCGCCACATAGTATGGTGGAAAGAAGTTTTTGTCATCTTCTAATATAACAAGATTATATGTGATAAGTTTCCCGTCTGTAGAAAAAGCATCGCAAACATCTATCTTACCACCTTTTATAGCAGTATAACGAAGTCCTCCGTCAAGACCTTTTTCCTCTTTAAATTCCATTCCTGGATAGGCCTTCTTAAGACCTAACATTCCGTCTTCTCTTTCAAGAAACTCCATAGTCGCTCCGATTACCAATTTATCTGAAACCTTTGCTATATCTGAAAATGTTTTTAGATTATATTTCTCAGCAGTTTCAGCTCTTACTGCAAAAGTATATGTGTTATTATAAGCTAAAGGACCTAAATAGTCCAGATTATTCTCTGCTTTAAGTCTATCTTTTACAAGTTTATGAACTTCATCAGGGTTTTTCAATCCACTTTCATTTAAAAGAGCTGAATATGCTGTTCCAGAAAATTCAGGATAAAGATTTATATCTCCACTTTTTAGGGCTTCAAATGCAATCTTTGTTCCTCCTAATTCTTTTACATCAGTCTTATAGTCAGTGTAATTCTCAATCATAACTGCAAATAATTGTCCTAGTACTCTTTGCTCTGTATAGTTTTTATGACCGATCTTAATTGTTTCTACCTCTGCTTCTTTTTTCCCACATGCGGCAAATACCATAATTGTCATAATAAGTACCATATTTCTAAATAACTTATTCATTTTTTAATCCTCCTATTAGTTTCTATAATTAATTCAAATGTTCTTAATTTATAGCTTTAAAATTTATTAACTTTCCTTCAATCCTTGAGGAGTTAATTTTTTTTCCACAAGACCTAGAATAAAGTCAACTGATAATGCTAAAAGAGCTGTTGGTATCGCTCCTGCTAAGATCAAATTATTATTACCCATGGATATTCCCTTAAAGATAAAGTCCCCTAGTCCTCCAGCTCCTATAAGAGCTGCTATTGTTGCAGTACCAATATTAATTACTGTAGAGATTCTGATCCCACCCATGATAATAGGTAGAGCTAAAGGTATTTCAACCATTGTCAGTATCTGGGTCTTAGTCATTCCCATTCCTCTTCCAGCTTCAATTATTGAAGGGTCTATACTGTTTATTCCTATACATGTATTTTTAATAATAGGTAACAACGCGTATAAAAATAAAACAAATATTGCAGGTTTGAAACCTATTCCCATAATTGGAATTATAAGTCCAAACAGAGCCAAACTTGGCAAAGTCTGAAATATATTTGCAGTATTTAGTATAACATTGGCTACCTTCTTGTTTTTAGTTATATATATTCCTAAAGGTACACCTACAAGAATCGCAAGAAAAACCGCAACTCCTGTTATCTTCATGTGTTCTCCTGTTAGTTTAATAATTTCTGGACCTCTATACTCTAAAAATTTTAAAAAACCTACTTTATTCATATCTTAAAGTTCCCCTCCTTCTATACTTGGAGATATTTCTGTAATTATATTAAGAAGACTTATTGGAGTAATTGCTCCAACTAGTAATTTATCTTTATTTACTATTGGTATAGATCTGAAGTTTATTCTTGACATTATATTCAGAACTTCTACCATATTAGTATTTTCATCTATAATAAAATCCTCGCTAGATGCCATTATGTCTTTCATCTTAATACCATGACCGCTATTTTTCATTATCATATTTCTTGTAACTACCCCTACAGGTTTTTGTTTCTTCTCTCCCTCTCTGTCCACTACGATAAGGGTATTTGTCTCTCTTTCTTTCATTATTTCTATGGCTCTTGCCGAACTTCCTTTAACCCCTATTTTACCGAACTTCTTCTTCATTATATCCTTTGCTAACAGCATTTCAGGAGTTTTCCACATTCTGTCCTTTCCAAAGAAATATTCTACAAAATCATTCGCCGGATTTTTTAGTATCTCTTCTGGCGTATCATACTGAATAACTTCTCCGTCTTTAATTACGGCTATTTTATCCGCTAGCTTTAGAGCTTCATCCATATCATGAGTAACAAAAACTATTGTTTTTCCTAATTCCTCTTGAAGATTTGTCATTTCATCCTGAAGTTTTTCTCTTGTTATAGGATCTAAAGCACTGAATGGTTCATCCATGAGTATTATCTCTGGGTTTACAGCCAAGGCTCTTGCTATCCCTATTCTTTGCTGTTGACCTCCACTTAGTTCACTTGGATATCTATAATAAAAATCTTCTGCAGGGAGATCCATAAGCTCTAGTAATTCAAAAGCCCTTGCTTTTTTCTCATCCTTTGACCACTTTTTAAGAGTAGGAACAAGTTCTATGTTTTCACCGATTGTCATATGCGGAAACAATCCAACCTTTTGAATAACATAACCTATATTTCTTCTCAGTTCCATAAGATCCTGACCTTTTACATTTTCTCCATCTATAAATATTTCACCCTTTGTTGGTTTTTCTAAAAGATTAATCATTTTCATAGTTGTAGTTTTACCACATCCACTTTCTCCTATGAGAACAACAAATTCTCCTTTTTCAATCTTTAGATTAAGATTCTTAACAACTTTATTTTTACCATCAAAACTTTTGGTAACATTTTTTAATTCTATCACAATTCTTTCCCCACCTTTTTATATGACGTTTTTCAATTTAATTGTAACACATAATTTGAATTTTAGAAAACTTTAAATTGAAAAATGTAATTCAAAATTCATAAAAATGATTTTGAATTTAAAATTTAAATAGGGATATAATAAAACCTTACTTCCCAATAAACACCATAAATGAAAAAAACACCCATCTTAACAGGTGTCTTTTTCATTCATTTTTTCAACTAAATCAAGAAGTGCTTTTAATCCTGGGAAAATATACTTATCTTTATGGTACAAAACTTGAGTTGCTATCTTTAAATTTATATCTGCAATTGGAAGCTTTATCAATTCTTTTGAATCGAGGTCCTTCTTTACTGTAGTTTCTGGAAGACATGCTATACCAGAACCACTTTTTATAAAAGTTTTTATTGCTTCGACACTTTCAAATTCAAATTGTGACTTATAAGATATTTGTTGTTGTTTTAAATAGTCCTCAAATATAGCTCTATATTTACTTCCTTTTTGAGTCAAAACTAAAGTTTGATTTTTAAGTTCCTCTAAACTTAGTTCTGAAAATTTAGCTAGTGGATGAAGAGGACTTGCTACCACCATAAGTTTTTCCTCATATAATAATTTAGTAACTAAGTTAGCATAGTTAATTTCATCGTCTAAAACAAATGCGACGTCAATAATATTATTATTAAGCCATATAGGAAAATCGTAACAATTCCCTATTTTTAGCTTGAGCTCTATATTAGGGTACAACTCACAAAATTCTTTAAAAAGATTAGGTAATTTATAAAAACATAAAGTTTCAGTCATTGCAATAGTTAATTGCCCTTTAATTTCATCATTTTCAGAATGGGTGAGCGCCATAAGGGCTTCATCACACATATAAAGTATTTTTTTAGAATATATAACTAAAATTTTTCCATCTGAAGTTAGCTTTATTTTATTTCCTATTCGCTCGAATAATATTGTATTTAAATTTATTTCAAGTTTTTTTATTTGCTCAGAAATACTAGATTGAGAATAATGCAGTACTTCAGCGGCAGCAGAAAAACTTAAAGTTTGTACTACTGTAATAAAAGTTTTTAATAGTTTTATTTCCATAAAAAGTCCTCCTAATGTTAGTATCAAAAAAAGTGATAACTGTTATCACTTTTTCCCATTTGTGATTATTATACACTTTATGTTAATATAAAAGCAATCAGAACTCTTTTTACACCTTTGAAGTTCAAATCAATTAGGAGATGGTACAATTGAAAAATACAAGAACATATCTTTGGGTTCTATTAACAGTAACTCTTTGGGGAACATCTTTTGCATTTAGTAAGATAGGTATGACCAACCTCAGCCCTGTCCACTTCTTATTTTTAAGGATACTATTCTCTAGTATTATTTTTGCTCTCAGCTTAATAATAATTCCAAAATCAAAAAAAATAATTTCATTAAAAGATCTTTATAACTTAGTTTTCTTAAGTTTCATTGGGATTAGTGGATATTTTATTGTTCAATATTCTGCTTTAAAATATACTACTACCATAAATGCGTCTTTATTTATAGCAATCTCTCCAATTTTTGTAGCACTATATATGCATTTTTCAAAGAATGAATCTATCAATAAGATACAAGGTTCTGGAATATTATTAAGTTTTTTAGGAGTTTGCCTTATCATTACAAATGGTAAAATAAATGGTTTATTTTCTGGAACTTCAATAATTGGTGATGGTTTAATGCTTATAAATGCTGTAATGTTAGCTATATTTACTATTAACACAAAAGATCTTTTAAAAAAATATGACCCCTTCGTTATAATTGCTTATATGAATATCAGTGCATTAATCACTTTAATCCCCATCACTTTTACAAATAACTTTATTTCTAAAACATCTTTATTTAACGTGATTGATGGGATTCAAGTAAATACATATTTATCAGCTTTATATTTAGCTATGTTTTGTACAGTAATTGGTTATTATGGATGGTATAGAGGTATTAAGGAATTAGGAGCTTCTAGAACTTCTGTTTTTAATTATCTTAACCCTTTAGTTGCAACGATCACTTCTAATCTATTGTTTCACGAAGAAATGACCACGTATACTTTTTTAGGTTCTTTTCTTGCTATATTAGGACTTATTGTAAATAACAAATTTAAAAGTAATCCTCTTAAAAAGAGTAAACCTAAAACTATGAATTTCTAAATATAAATCTGAGAGAAAACCTTGGTTTATTTTTTTACTCAATCTCTTATTGAGACCTCCTTTACAAAAGCCCATAGAACTGCTAAAATACTTCAAATCAAATTTTGGAGGCTATAAAATGATATTAAGTGGTGTAATCGTAAATTCTGTTGCAGTGGGATTTGGATCTTTATTAGGAGTTTTTTTTAGAGACAAGTTTAATAAAAAAATAATTGATACTGTCATGAGTGGTATGGGACTGTGTGTGCTATATATTGGAATCTCAGGATCCCTAAAAGGACAAAATATATTAGTAGCAATAGCCTCCATAGCTTTAGGTGGGATTATCGGTGAATTAATCGATATAGATGATAGACTCAGAAAATTTGGACTATCTCTAGAAAATAAATTCAAGTCAAATACAGACAAAAAAGAGTCCTTAGTCGAAGGATTTCTAAATGCTACCATGGTAATTTGTGTAGGAGCAATGGCTATAGTAGGTTCACTTCAAAGTGGACTTTCAGGCAACCATGAAATATTATATGCAAAAGCTTT
Organism: Psychrilyobacter sp.; assembly: GCF_049671765.1. Taxonomy (NCBI): domain Bacteria; kingdom Fusobacteriati; phylum Fusobacteriota; class Fusobacteriia; order Fusobacteriales; family Fusobacteriaceae; genus Psychrilyobacter; species Psychrilyobacter sp. The sequence goes on along the minus strand of NZ_JBATVM010000173.1, from coordinate 17,268 downwards.
TATTGATCTCTTTGTAGTCCTTGCCATGTCAGCTACTATGGGAATAGGTGTATTTTTCTCAGCATTTTTGATCTTATTCTATGAGGGTGCCATAGTTTTATTTGCAGGAATTCTTTCACCTTTTCTATCTACCATTGTAATCGATGAAATAACATGTGTAGGATCACTTGTAATTATAGCAATCGGGTTTAATATTTTAGAAATAACAAAGATAAAAGTAGCAAACCTAAGTCTGGCTCCATTTATTCCTATATTTATATATTTATTTATATGATGTTATAGAAAAATAAAGTTATTATAACAGTTAATTAGCAGATAGAGCCTTCTATCCGCTTTTTTTATTTCCTATAGATCTCATTCTCCCCCATAATATTTAATTTAAAAAAATCTCCACATAAAAGTGAATAAGAGCATAATTTTAATATACTTTTTATTTATTTTATGATAAACTAATAAAATCGTTAAAAATAAACACAACACTACATAAATATAGTATTACTTAAGGAGGAAACTACGATGAAAAAAAAAAATGATGTATTTATATTTGGATTAGCAATATTTGCTATGTTTTTTGGAGCTGGAAACCTTATTTTCCCACCAGAGATAGGAGTCGTAACCGGTAAAGAGTGGCTCATGTCTTCAGCTGGATTTTTTATTACAGGAATTTGTCTTCCAGTAGGAGGTTTAATAGCTTTCAGTAGAGTCGGAAGTACCGATAACTTTGCAAACAAAGTATCTAAAAATTTTAACACAATTTACTTTTCACTTTTAATACTTGCTATAGGTCCTATGTTAGCTATTCCAAGAACTGCTGCTACTGCCTATGAAATGGGTATCGTTCCAAATTTTGGAGATATCAACCCCTTAATAGTATCAATTGTATATTTCATAATTGTATATACATTGGTAATAAAGCCATCTCAATTACTCAATAATATTGGAAAATATATGACTCCTATTATCCTAATTATTCTTTCAATGGTGATAGTTAAGGGAATATTTTCGGGTTTTGGAATCCCTGGAGAAAAAACTATAATTCAAAATTCTTTTTCCTATGGTTTCTTCGGTGGATACCAAACAATGGATGCAATAGCTTCTGTTATATTTGGCTCTGTAATCGTAGAGAGTTTAAAAGGAAATGGGTATACAGATGATAGAGAACAAAGTTCTATGATTATAAAATCTGGTATCATTGCAGCTATAGGATTAGCATTGGTATATGGAGGCCTACTATATCTAGGTGCCATGGCAAATGGAAATAATTTAAACCTTAGTAAAGCTGAACTTGTTATGTATCTTGCTAAAAATTCTTTAGGATCATTTGGTGTAATGGCTTTTGGAATATGTGCAATAGTAGCATGTCTTACAACATCTATAGCTTTAGTAGCTACAGTGGCTAATTTCTTTGCTACCAAAACAAAGTTTTCCTACCAAAATATAACAATAGCAACCTGTGTTGTCTCTAGTATTTTAGGTGCCACTGGATTAGGATTTATAATCGATATAGCAGTTCCAATACTTATCATTTTATATCCTGTAACTATTATCCTTATAATTTTAAATGTTTTTAAAATAAAAAACACCAGAGTTTTTAAAGTTAGTGTTAGTATTGGACTAGTTTTTAGTATCTTTGAGGTTCTAGCTGGCTTTCATATTTCACCTTTATTAACAGATATATTTAATTCTTTACCAATGGCTTCAGAAGGTTTTGCGTGGTTAGCTCCAACATTAATTGGATCAATCGCAGCAGCCCTAATAAGTAATGAATCTAAAGCAGTAGTTAAAACTAATTAATAACAAAGAGGAATTAGGCAATTGTCTAATTCCTTTTTTTATTGAAAAATTATATGCTATAATATCTATTAATAACTATATAAAGGAGAGAACTTTAGAGATGAATATTCTAGACCAAATAAAAAAATATGAACCATATAATGAACAAGAAAAATATGATAAATTAGGAATATTAAACTATTTAGAAAAATATGAAAATATTTTTACCAGAGACAATAAAATAGCACATATGACAGCATCTGCATGGGTTATAAATAAAGATAAAGATAAAGTAGTCATGATATATCATAATATCTATAACTCATGGTCTTGGATGGGAGGTCATGCTGATGGAGAAGAAGATCTCTTCGCTGTAGCTATAAAGGAAGTCCAGGAGGAGAGTGGTCTCAATGAGGTTATACCTATATCAAAAAAAATATTTTCTCTTGAAATACTCACAGTTGATGGACACATAAAAAAAGGAAAATACGTATCTTCTCATCTACATTTAAATGTAACATACTTATTTGAAGCCGATGAAAAAGAAATTTTAACTATAAAAGAAGATGAAAATAGCGGAGTAGAGTGGTTTGGATTAGATGAATCTATAGAGAAATCTACAGAACTATGGTTTAAAGAAAGAATCTATACAAAACTCAATAAGAAATTAAAGGAGTTATAAAAAGATAATATTGGAGGTCTAAAATGACAAAATTTAAAGAAGAGAAACTTATAACCCGTATCTGTGAGGTCTGTGGAGTGAAATTTACAACATCTGATATCAATGAATATTATTGTTGTGAAGGGTGTCGTATTCAGGCTAATAAGGAAAAGTCTATGAAAAAACCTTCTAATAGTATTATAGGAAAGTTAAAGATGCATTCTTGTCAAAGCTGTGGTAAAAAATTTATGTCTATCAATGTAGACGAAAGATATTGCAGCGACTGTGAGAAAACTTAAAATACCCTAGATTATAACAAAATTAATATTTTAAAGACTAAAAAAATTAGAAAAAATTTAGTCTTTAAAATTTTTTCTAATTTTTAACAATAACTTCATCAAAACTTCTTTTTCTTCCTCTGTAAAACCAGAATAAGTTTTTTCCAAAAGCTCAGTACTAACCTCTTTAAATGTCTCCCTAAAAATCCAACCTTTTTCTGTCAGGGTAACCTCTATTACTCTGGCATCTCTTTCACTTTTTTGACGGCTTATATAGCCTAATTTTTCTAATTTTTTTACCATATCAGTAACTGTAGATTTTCTTTTCCCTATAAATTTAGCTATTTCATTCATTGTCATTACACCATCATTATCATACATTGCAGATAAAATAGTCCCATGACTATTGATAAGTCCAGAAACTTCTTTTTTCTTTAACTCTCCATTTATAAACTGAGCACTCTTCTCTCTGATATTTGATATTATTCCAATAACTATATCTGTTCTCATAGGCATCTCCTAAAAATTATTATTTATATATATATAATAACCTAAATATTAAATTAAGTACAGGATCTCAAGTGATTAATCACATAAAAAATGATTGACTTATTTTACTTATTAGGATACTATATTTAACATAGTACGATATCGTACTATGTTAAATAAGTATCTAAAATAATTTAATTTAAGGGGTAAATAATATGAAAATATATAAAAATGGTTCATTTAAAGGTGTTGGTATTGGGTATGGAGGAGAGATAGAAGCTTTAATAATAGTTGTTCAAGGTAAAATTAAAAGTATTGAATTTTTATCACATAATGAAACACCGGTAATATCAGAACCTGCTTTTAACCATGTTCCTTCTAATATAATAGAGAAAAACACTATAATGGTTCCTAATGTAAAAGGATGTTCTATGAGTTCACGTGGTATAAGGGAAGCTGTTATGAACGCTCTTATTCTATCTGGAGAAAACAAGGAAGAATTGCTCAAGGAGTTTAAAAATTCTGAAAATTTAGATAAAATTGTGGTAAGTAAAAATAAATTAAAATTCAAACCTGTTGAAAATTTTGATATAGTTATCATTGGTGGAGGTGGAGCTGGTCTTAGTGCTGCAATCTCTGCATCAAACTTAGGAGCTAAGGTTGTTCTCCTAGAAAAAATGGCCGCTGTTGGTGGAAATACATTAGTATCTATGGGTGGAATAAATATTCCTGGAAGTGATGCTCAACAATCTAAAAAAATAGAAGATAGTCCTGAACTTTACTATAATGATGCTCTTGTTGGTGGAGATGGTGAAAACAATAAAAAATTATTTAAAATTTTATCTGAAAATGCTTTAGACACTTACAAATGGCTCAAAGAAGAAATCGGAGTAGAGTTTAAAAAAGATGAACTTATCCATTTTGGTGGACATACTGTTCCAAGAGCAGCAGTGTTTAAAGGTAAATATGCTGTAGAATTAATCTCTAAATTAAGAAAAAAAGCTGAAAACCTAGGTGTAGATATAAGAACTGGAGTAGAAGCCAAAGAAATAATCACAAAAGATGAGAAAGTCGTCGGTATTAAAGCTCTTACTGAAGGAAAAACAGTAGAATTTTTTGGTAGTAAAGGAGTGATATTTGCTACCGGAGGATTCTCTGGAAATATAGAGATGAGAAAAAAATATAATCCTGAGTTAGATGAAAGATATAAAACAACTAATCAAAGCGGAATAACTGGAGATGGTCATCTAATGTGTGAAAAATTAGGAGTAGATTTTGTCCATATGTCATATATACAAACTTTCCCTATTGCTAACCCTATAACTGGTGCATTGTCCCATGTAGGTGGTTCTAGATTTGATGGTGCAATCTTAGTCAATAAATCAGGGAAAAGGTTTGTAGAGGAATTAGAAAGAAGAGATGTAGTTTCTCAAGCTATCTTGGCTCAAGAAGGTGGAATAGGATACCTAGTATGGGCTCAAGAAGTAGAGGCCATTGCAAATAGAACGACTGATAATAAAGCAGAAGTAAATAGTTTAATAAGATCTGATCTATTTATAGAAGGTGATATAGAGGAATGTAGTCAAAAAATGGATATAAATTTAGCTACATTAAAGGTTACTCTAAATATATATAATTCTAATGTAGAAAATGGAAAAGATCAAGAATTTGATCGAAGAGGAAACCTTATAAATATAGAAAAAGGTCCTTTCTATGTCCAAACTGTAGCACCTGCAGTTCACCACACTATGGGTGGAATAAAAATAAATAGTAATAACGAGGTTTTAGATGTCAAAGGTAATATTATAAAAGGCCTTTATGCTGCTGGAGAAATTGTAGGTGGTATTCACGGAACAAATAGATTAGGAGGAAATGCAATAACTGATATTTTAGTTTTTGGGAAGAGAACTGGAGAAAAAATCATGGAATAATTTTATAACATTTTAAGAGCTAAGCCTTAGGTTTAGCTCTTTTTTAAGTTACATATTTCACTTTAATGAAAAAAATGAAAAAATCATGAAAAAATAATTTTATAACAGTGGCACTAAAATAGTACTTTTAAAGTTTAAGTGGTATTTTCTGATCATAAAAACACTGAAAACGAGTTTTTTGTGTTTTTACAGTACTAAAAAACCTTTTTTATTACGTTTTAACTTTAAAATAAAATGAAAGTATGGTATTATATTAGCAAATAGAAAAGCATCCTACAGATTAACATTTCAAAACAAATTTAAGGAAATCAATTAACTGATTAGGATGCACACATAAATAAATTTATAAGGTGGTAAAAATATGTTTAGTAAGTGGAATCAATTAAGTTTAGTAAAAAGAATCGTTATCGGTTTAATCGCCGGTATTCTATTATCAATTGCTGCACCAGAGGCTGCTGCACCAGTTTCATTATTAGGATCATTATTCGTAGGAGCTCTAAAAGCTGTAGCACCTATCTTAGTATTCTTTTTAGTAATGTCAGCAGTATCACAACATAAACCTGGTCAAAAAACAAATATGAAATCAGTTATCAGTCTTTACCTTATCGGGACATTCTTAGCCGGTGTAGTTGCAGTTGTAGGAAGTTTCATATTCCCAGTAACTATCGCTTTAGGGAAAGGAGTAGAAAATGTAACTCCTCCAAGTGGTGTAAGTGAAGTATTAAAAACATTATTAATGAACGTTGTAGACAATCCAATAAATGCATTATCAAATGCTAACTATATCGGAATCTTAGTTTGGGCATTATTATTAGGAGTAGCATTAAAGCATGCACCAGCTTCTACTAAAACAATGATCACAGACTTCTCAAATGCATTATCTCAAGTTGTTAGATGGGTTATTCACTTAGCACCATTTGGTATTATGGGATTAGTATTTAGTTCAATCGCAACTAGTGGATTAAGTTCACTATTACAGTATGGTAAATTATTAGGATTATTATTAGGAGCTATGGCATTTATGGCATTAGTAGTTAATCCAACTATCGCATTTGTTATGATGAGACAAAACCCTTATCCATTAGTATTTAGATGTTTAAAGCAAAGTGGACTTACAGCTTTTTTTACTAGAAGTTCAGCTGCTAACATCCCAGTAAATATGGAGTTATGTGAAGAATTAGGATTAGATAAAGACATGTATTCTGTATCTATCCCTTTAGGAGCTACAATAAACATGGCAGGAGCAGCTATCACAATATCTGTATTAACTCTTGCGGCAGTACATACATTAGGTATCCAAGTAGACTTCGGAACTGCTCTTATCTTAAGTATCTTATCAGCAGTTAGTGCTTGTGGAGCATCTGGTGTAGCAGGTGGATCATTACTTCTTATCCCATTAGCTTGTAGCTTATTCGGTATCCCAAATGAAGTAGCTATGCAAGTAGTTGGAGTAGGATTCGTAATCGGAGTAATTCAAGATTCAGTAGAAACTGGTCTTAACTCTTCAACAGACGCATTATTTACAGCTGTAGCTGAATTTGCTGAATGGAGAAAAGTAGGAAAGAAAATTGTTATCAATAAAGAAGCTAACTTATAAAAATTAGTTAAAACTCCTCAGAAAATTTTGAGGAGTTTTTTTATTTTTTCCCTAAATACAATTATAGTACTTGACTATCACTAGATTTATGAAGTATTAAAATAGTAGCGATATATAATATTTTATAAAAGGAGATATTAAAATGAATAACAATTTTTCTCAGATCACAGGTACTATTCTCATGATTCGACCTATAAAATTTCACTATAACTCTCAGACTGCAATCAACAATTACTATCAAACCCTTCCCTGGGGAATAAATAACTCTTCTATCCAAAAAAAAGCACTAAAAGAATTTAATAATTTCGTAAAAGATTTAAAAAATATTGATATCGAAGTTTTAGTTGTAGAAGACACCATAGATCCTCCTACACCTGACTCCATCTTTCCAAATAACTGGATATCTTTTCATAATGACGGAAGGATCGCTCTATATCCGATGTTTGCAAAAAACAGGAGACTTGAAAGGAGGATGGATATTCTAGATAAATTAAGGGAAAAAAACTTTAAAATCAATGATATTATCGATTATTCAAAATTTGAGGAAAAAGATATCTTTCTTGAAGGTACAGGTAGTATGATCTTAGACAGGGTAGAAAAAAAAGTTTATTGTGCTCTTTCTCCTAGAGCAGATCTTACTCTTCTAAATAAATTTTGTAGTGATTTTCAATATACACCTATTTCATTCAATGCTTATCAATGGTCAAATAAAAAGAGATTACCAATCTATCATACCAACGTTTTAATGGCCATAGGAGAAGATTTTGCCATCCTTTGTTCTAGCTCTATTGATAATATAGAAGAAAAAAATAAAGTTATCTCAGAATTGAAATCCGATGGGAAGATAATTATAGATATTACAGAGGAACAGGTAGAACATTTTGCTGGAAACGCTCTTCAAGTAAAAAATTCTAAAGGAGATAAATATCTTATTTTATCTAAAACAGCTAAAGATATCTTATCAAAAGATCAAATACTATCCATAGAAAAAACTTCTAAAATATTAAGTGTAGACATAGATACCATTCAAAAATATGGAGGAGGAAGTGTCAGGTGTATGATGGCAGAAATTTTTCTTCCTAGATCTAAAAAAAATTCAAAAAAAAGATGAGTTAAACATTTACTTAACTCATCTTTTTTCTACTATTGATATTTAAAAAAATAATTATGTCAGATGCTGTATTAATATATTAATACCCATCCCTATAAGAATTATTCCGCCCATATATTCCGCCTTAGCTCCTAATAATTGTCCCACTTTATTTCCAAGATAAACTCCTACAGAAGATAAAATAAAAGTAACTATTCCTATTACAGCTATGGAAAAATATATATTTAATCCAGGTAGTAATGAAAATGAAAATCCTACTGCCAGTGCATCGATACTGGTAGCTATCCCCAAAACTATAATATTGGTATCTTTCTCACAATTCCCGTGGATATCACATTTCCCAAATTCTCTAGCATCTATTATCATCTTGATACCTATAAAAGCAAGGAGTCCAAAAGCTATCCAATGATCAAATTTAGAAATTTTATCGTAAAATAATCCTCCTACTGCCCAACCTAATAATGGCATAACTCCTTGAAATACTCCAAAAACCAATGCTACTTTAAGGATCGACTTAACACATAATTTTCTGAGTGATATCCCTTCAGTAAGAGATACAGCAAATGCATCCATGGCCAACCCTATCGATATAAAAAAAAGTGATGTAAAGTTCATATTGTCCTCCTAAATTTATGTTTATTTTAGTATTATACTAGAAAATTACTTCTCTGTCTCCTAAATAAATTTTATATAAATACTTGTAAAAATTCACATTAAAAGATAAAATACTAATTAAGATATAATCTATAAATTATATTTAATTAAAATTTATATAATCACTATTTTAAAAGGGGGAAAAATTATGAAAAAATTACTTATAAGTATACTAATTATCCTTGGGTCTTTTACAGCCTATGGAAAAATCAATGGGGAAAAATCTATTTCTCTAACTAGAGCAATTTTAACTAATGAAATTGCAGAAAAAGAACCTGTAAAAATTATGGATACCTTTAAGCTGTATTCCCAAGGGTACTTTTATACAGAATTTAGAGATATCGGAGAAGAAAAAATTCTCTATCACAACTGGTATCTTCTAGAAGAAAATGGAGAAAAAACATTAATGGCTAGTGTCCCATTAAAAATATCAGGACCTAGATGGAGAACTTGGTCTAGAAAAAACTTATTTTTATCTGGAAAATGGAGTGTAGAAGCGGTGGATGAAAGCGGCAAAGTTCTTTTTCAAAAAGAATTTAACGTAGAATAATCCCTAAATAAATGCATCTCTTTCTATCCTTAATACAGAAAAACCCTGTAAATTTAATCACTCTTTTATAGAGTTTATTTACAGGGTTTTTTATTAAATTTATAAAGTCATATCCTTTGATTTTAAAAATTATATTCTAATCCTAAATAAATATAATCATTGTCTCTATACTGACCTATCTCTGTTGTTTCTTTTCCATCATAAATATTGTATCCCAAAGTAATATAAAGGTTATCTTCATAAATATACTCTATTTCTGGCATAATAGCATAATCTTTTCCTTCTACATTCCATATAAATTTAACAGAAGGCTTTATAGTATCACTTCTAAATTTATCCTGTAATTTAACAATAATCGTATTTTTAATATAATCCCCATTTTCGTCATAATCAGTGTCCAAAGGATTATCTTCTACACTTGATTTATCCAAAAGAAAAATAGTTTTTACTTGCATATTAAAGTTCATATTGTGCAGCCCAAACTCTCCTAAATCTCTATCTCCACCTATCAATGTTCCTATCCTATCATTTTTTACATTAGCTTCATTTCCAGATCTATCAGATGTCATATAGTAGGCTGTTTCAAACCTTCCGTTGATCCCTCCAATAGTAACTTTAGATGCTTCTATTCCAAATACATCTAGTCTATCATAGTGAACATCTAATTTCCCATTCATTATATCCCCAATTGCTGTAGGGTCTCCTAACTGTGCTTTATACAAAAGTAATTTATCTATTGTAGGTTGTTTCTCATACCCTCTATAATATGAAAACCCATAATCAAGTCCTGAAGCTGAGTTTGTAAACCTAAATCCAGCTTGATCATTTTTAAATTTATCTATATTAGGCTCAAAGTCTTCCAATGATTTATTTAAAGGAGACAATCCTTTGTTAACAAGTTTTACCGAATATGGTATCCATGGTCCAGATGTCGCAAATTCATCTGGTGTAAATTCTGGAGTATATACAAATTCAAATTTTGCCTCACTATTTATACTAGGAGCATAGATAAGCCTTATCATATTTTCACCTATAAGATCGTCTCTATACTCACCATTTATAAAATCTCTATAATCAGTTCCATTTATATTATTTACTAGATGTACCTTATCTCCTTTCCCCCAAATCAACTTTTCTTTTCCCAATTCAACTTGGAATTTTTCATTCAAATAAATTCTAGTAAAAAGCTCCTCCACTACGGGATATTTTTCATATTTATCCATATTAAAGTCACCTATAATATCAAAATATGATGTTTCAAATTCTGTTTGTAATGTTATAAATGGTAGACTATCATTGGTTCCATCGCTAAAATTTATCCTTCCTTCATAACCTACTTTTCCATTTACTTCAAAATTTATCTCTGTTTTTTCCTCTGAGGTTTCTGAAAAGTCATCAAAATCATCAAATTCACTAAACTCATCAGACATTGCAATAAAACTCAGTAATATTCCCATAAAGAACATTATATATTTTCTCATATAAAACTCCTTTCTTTTATTGTATAGAAAACTTCTATACAATTATTTATTTTGCTCTTCCTGTTTTAATAAATGATTGTGTAAATCTCTTAGGATTCATCTTCCCATTATATCTAAGTAAATATTTACCATCTTTTTTAGCTACATCTAAAAGTGTTTTATGACCAGTTTCTAAATTTTCCATAGTTGTACTAAATACTGACCAAATTCCTTGAACTTTCTCTAGTTTCCCTTGAACAGTCAGTCTTTTTTGTATTTCATTAGTTTTTTTAGAATATAATTCTGCTTTTAGCGGAATATAACTTTCCTTCGCTACCCAAGTTATTCTCTTAGCATATTGTGAATCATCTTTTTCTACTGGAACAGATTCTACTACATAACAATCATATTCCCCATACTTTTCCTCTTTTAATAACTTATGTGTATCCTCAAAAACTTCTCTTGTTTCCATATCTCCATATGTAAAATCAGATCCTACAAATGATGATGTTTTATCTGAAGATGATATTCTTCTAACTCTTCCAAGAGCTGGTAGGTAGATCCATTTATCGTCATCTCTTCCTATCTCATTTTCCACCTGTAAAAATCTTGTTTTAGCAATTGAAGCAGGAGATTTAAACTCCATTACTACTTTAGAAAGATCTTTTTCTATATCATATTTATATCCCCAAGTCATAAGTCTTCTATCCGATTCCACTTTTCCACTTTTTGAAACCAATTTCATCTCCATAGCTGCCATAACTGTCTTCCCTGTATCTCTATCCCTAGCTAATTGTGAAACTTCTGTTCCGGTAATGGCAAAACTTGGGATAGTCATTAGTATCCCTAGACCTAACATCATAATTTTTTTATTCAATTTACTATTTTTCATTATTATTCCTCCCCTTTTTTGAAACAAATTTTGGTTTAAACAAATTTAATAATATAGGCAGTAAAATCATAGATCCCATAGATGATGTTATCATGGTAATACAAACTAATAGTCCTAAGTTCTTTATAGGATTAAAATTTGAGAAGATTAGTACTGCAAACCCTAGTGCTACTGAAATTGCATTAAATATAATTGCTTTTCCTGAACTATTTAACGTCTTCTTCGTTACAATCTCTAAATCCGATGTGAGGATTCTTTCATAATGGTATGTTGTTAGGAAATGAATTGTATAATCGACTCCTATACCAATGGCAATTGACGCCACCATGGCAGTTCCTATATCTAATTTTATTCCTGTGAATCCCATCAATCCAAAGTTTATAAACAGAGAGATAATTAATGGAATAATTCCATATATCCCTGCTATAATAGATTTAAATGAATACGCTACTATAATAAATACTATTATAAGAGATGTTATTATACTTATAATTTGACTAGAAACAATCAAATTATTTACAGCTAAACTCATATCTCCTGCTCCTGATACTGTCACTGTATAACCTTCTGGAAAATTTTCATCTGCATAACGATGAATTTCATCCTTTAAACCTGATATAAATATATTACTAGCAGATTTTAATTGAAATAACATCCTTGTAGACTTTGGTTCTAATCTATCATCTGCAAATGAATCTAATTCACCTGAATACAATAAAAGATATTGGGATACCAAGTTCTTTAATTCTACTCTTGTCTCTGCTGGGTATTTAGCTGGATCATAGGGAACTTCATTATATGCTTCTCCCTGGTAGTTTGTTGCTCTATTCATTACTGTTATTAATTCTTCTGCTGTTAAATTTACTTTTTTAGCATCTAATAGAGCTGCATTTAATATAGTTAGTAGATCTGATTCACTTATTTTTTCCCTACTAGGAGTAGATTTTACTTTACTTTTATTTTCTAAATCAACAGATTCTGTCTGTACTACATTATCAAATGGATCTTCTCCAAACCCATCATCATCAAAACTTTCTTCTTCAAAATCATCATCACCAAAGCTATCATCAAAATTGTCATCAAAACCATCAGACATAACGCCATCTTCTATTTGTGCAACGTCTGTTTCTTCTACTATAGGATTAATTTCCTCTGGATAATTCATTACTTTATTCATTCTCTTTATAAAATCTGAAAAACTTATTACCTGTCCTACATATTTATGATTCGATACAAAATGCTCTTTCATGTTATCCATTGCCTTTAATATCTCTGGATCTGTAAGATCTCCTTTTTCTTTTCCTTCTATTACTACATTTATAAAGTTACTTCCATTAAAGTTATCATTTAAATATTCATCTGCTTGTCTAACTGGAGTTCCTTGTTTGAAAAATTCTACAAGAACACTATCTATTACAACCTTGGATGTTCCGTATATAGATAGTACCATTATTATTGTTGTGAGTAATATTACACTTGATTTTTTTCTAGTAAAAAAATGATATAGATGCATAAGTAACTTGGTCATAAACGTTTCTTCTTCGCTATTTTCTGTATTTACTTTTGGTTTCTTTAGTAATAAAATAGACGGAATAAGTGTCACTGCTACAATCAAAGCTCCAAAAACTCCCAGAGCTGTAAATAATCCAAAATTCTTTATAGGCATTATTTTACTGGTTGCTAAAGACCCAAATCCTGCAATAGTTGTAAGTCCTGCTAAGAAAACTGCTGTTCCTACCTTTTGTACATTATGAAGAACGATTTCTTTATGCTCCTCATCTGTCAATTCTTTTCCTGCTGATTTAACATCGTCATAATAATGAGATATTATATGAATTCCATATGCACTTCCTACAGCTATTAGAAGTACAGGAATTATAGTCGAAACCATAGTAAGTGGTATTCCTAATCCTGCCATGAGTCCTATAGACCAAATAGTACTAATCACTACTGTTAAAAGTGGGAGAATAACTCCACCTATAGTTTTAAATGATATATATAGAGAGGCTATTACTATCAGAATTACAAATGGAATCAATTTTTTCATATCCGCTTGCATACTTTCACCCATCAAAGTGTTTAAAACTGGTTGTCCAGCTAGATAAAAACTCATATTTTTATCATCAGAATAAGTTCTTACTTCTTTTCTAATCTCCTGAAATAATTTTTCTTGCTCTATAGCTGTTGCTTTATCTTCTAATTGAACAAGGATAGTTGTAGATTTAAAATCATCTGTATAAAGAGACCTTGAATACATAGATTTCCATGATAAAAGTTTATGCTTTATTTTATCTAAATCTTCTTTTGTTTGTGGAAGATCACGGACAATAGCCTCAACTTCCATCCCTTCTGATGTTCCTTCAATAAAATCTGTATTTGTAAGAGATTTAACTTCATCTACATTTGCAAGATCTTCAATTTTTTTTGTCAATTTATCTATAAAAGCTATATTTTTAGTTGTAAATATATTTTCTGAATTAAATTTAACTGCTAATAGTATTGCATCTGAACTACCAAAAGTTTCTGTGGCTTTATCATCATTTAACCTAGATATATGAGATTTTGGCAAAAATATTTTAACATCATTATCAATTACTATCTTTGGCATTTGTACTGCAAATAGTAGTGTAATTATTCCTATAATTAGAATAATTAATTTTGGATGGTCGTATAATTTTTTCATATATTCCTCCTATAATTTTTGTATCATTTTACCAATATAACTTATTGAAAATAAGATTTTTTCTTTATTTATTTTTTCTATATTTAGTATATCTCTTTCTGAAGATGCTTTAATTACACCCCATATACAATCTACAAATATTAATTTTTCTGCATCTGTATATTTATAATTAGTCCATTCTAGTATTTTCCCTAAAGCTTTAGTTAATTTTATCGTATGCACTTTTATTATTTCACAGACCTCTTCTTTCTCTATTTCTGAAAAAGCTTTTAAATATAATTTATAAAAATCTTTTCCTGTTTCTAAAACATCACATATATTATCTATTAGCAATTTTAAGTTATCTTGAAATTCATTTTCTGGTTCTATATTTTTAAATGCTTTCTCCAAAAAACTATCTAGAAAGTGCTTAACTATTGATGCAAATATTGCATCTTTATTTTTAAAATATCTATATAATGTCCCTTCAGCCATATTTGCTTTTTTAGCTATTTCTAATGTTTTCATCCCTTGATAATTTTTAGTTCGTAGAAGTTCAATTGCTGCTAAAACTATTAATTCTTTTTTATCTTGTTTTTTATTACTCGGCATATAGCCCCCTTTGTATAATAAAATAGAGCTGTATAGGCACTATTCCTAGTTTATTAAATGTTTAACCTAAAAAAATGAGTGAACACTCATTTATATTTAATAATAGATCTTTTTTTTAGATATGTCAAGAGGAAAAAATTCTTTTCATACATAATGATAATATTTTATACGTAAAATCTTTTTTTGACTTCTTTTCCTTGTGTCCTCTAAATGTTGACAAATATCTTTTTATATTTATGATATAATATATCAAATAAAATCTAATAAAAAGAGGAATGATTATTCAATGAACTATAATAAAATTAATATCTTTTTTAAAAAGCAGAGAAAAAATATGCTTATTGCCATCTTGGGATTAATATTATGTCTTATAGCATTGACTACTATTACATATTTTAGTGTCAAAGGAAAAATTAGCTCCTACACGGTTTCAGAACCAATTATAATCTACGATAAGGATGAAAATATTATAGATTATTTATCCAAACAAAAAGGTGAAAATGCAGATATCAAGGAGATCCCTAGTTACCTTCAAAAAGCTTTTATAACTATAGAAGATAGAAGATTTTATTCTCATCATGGAGTAGATATATGGCGTCTTGGAAAAGCTGTTCTAGTAAATTTTTCTAAAGGAAGGATAGCGCAAGGTGGAAGTACTATCTCTCAGCAGCTAGCTAAAAACGTATTTTTATCCAATGAGCGTACATTTACTCGTAAATTTAAAGAACTTATTATCACACTGGAAATTGAAAGAGTTTATTCTAAAGATGAGATCTTAGAAAAATATATGAATGAGATCTATTTTGGTTCTGGCTCTTATGGTGTTAGAGAAGCTGCAAAAGATATATTTAATAAAGATATTTCAAAAATAAATCTAGCTGAAAGTGCTATGCTAGCAGGAATTCCCAATAGACCTAATATGTATAATCCTAGAAAAAATCTAGAAGCTGCCATGAAAAGAACCCGTCTAATTTTAAAACTTATGTTAAAACAAAATTATATCTCTCTAGACAAGTATGATGAAGCTATAAATCATAAATTCATCTTAGAATCAAACTACAAAAAAACTTTTTTTCCCGATAAAAATATAACGGTTATTGTAAAAGACGGCAGAAAAAAAAGAGAATCTACAAAAGCACCTGATTTTATGGATATAGTCGAAGAAAAAGTTGTAAACTTAGTTGATCCAATCATATTTTCTCGAGGTGGTTTCAAAGTATATACTACTTTAGACAATGAAATGCAAAAAATTGCAAAGGATACCTTTGAAAATTATTCAAAATTTAAATCTAATAAAAAACTCCAAGGTGCTATGATAACTTTAGATGCTAGAACAGGAGAAGTTAGAAGTATTGTAGGAGGAAAAGATTATAGATCTGGTAACTTTAATCGTGGTATAGATGCTAAAAGACAAATTGGATCTACCTTTAAACCATTTATATATTATACAGCCCTAAAAAAAGGATATACCATGAACCAAATTATAGATGCTTCTAATACCAAATACGGTAATTGGGCTCCTCGAAACTATAGTAATGCTAAATATAAAAATATAACCTTGGTTCAATCCTTGGAAAAATCAGTCAATACAGTGGCTGTAAAACTACTAAATGATGTAGGAATAAATGATGTTATAGATAATTTTAATCAAACAGGAGTAGAATTAGAATTCACAAAAGATCTTACAATAGCTCTAGGTTCTACCAGTGCTAGCCCACTGGAATTAGCTACTTCTTACCTTCCATTTGCTAATGGTGGAATTGCACATAAAAATTCTTTTATTACTAGAATTGAGGATACAGATGGAAATATTATCTATGAAAACGAGGAGTTAGAAGGCATAAAAATTTATAATTCCATAGATACCTCTCTTATGACTTATATGCTTGAAAAAGTAGTAGAATATGGGTCTGGAAGAGGTGCAAAACTGCACTCCCGTCTGGGATTTGATGTAGATCAAGGTGGAAAAACAGGAACATCTAATGATTTTAGATCTGCTTGGTATGCTGGATTTACTCCTGATTATGTCACTGTAGTATATATGGGCTATGATGATAATACTCCTATGCCAAAGAATTCTTCTGGTGGTCGTATGGCGGTTCCTCTATGGAAAAACTATTATCAAACAATGATCGACAATAATATATACAAGCCTACTTCATTTGATTTTATAAATGAAAATATCAAGAACGGAGAATTAGTTAGTAGAAATATTGATATTCGAAGTGGAGAAATAAAAAGAGTTTCTAAAGAGTTCAAAAGAGAAGTATTATTTAAAAAAGGACAGGTTCCTGATACAATTACTGAAAAAATATTTAAAGGGATCAAAAGCTGGTTTAATTAAAAAGAACTCCTCCAAAATTATAATTTGGAGGAGTTCTTTTCCTTTACTATTATGCTTTTAACAAATTTATTTAAAAGTAATAATTTTTTTATTTTTTAATAACCTTATAAACATAAACACTCTCTCTTGCATAGATTCATAACGATCATTCTCTTTCTCTAAAAGGATATTGATAATATCATAAATACTATTTTCTCCATTGATATTTTCCCAAACAACACTCCCAAGACCGTCTAATTCCAAAGTACTAGTAC